>WRIA01000193.1 GCA_009782975.1 Clostridiales bacterium | reverse complement strand
ACGCCTCTTCACGCCCATCGACAGTCAAGAACCCCTGGGCGAGGCCGTTTACAGCGACGGCGCCGGCAATGTAAAATCCGTGGAGCTGTTTTCATCCAACGATATGGAAAGCTTTACCCTGCGGGGCATGGTCTATGCCGCGTTGATGAGCATATTGCGTGTACTGCTTTATTAGTTTTGTGGAGGTTTTATGGGCGGCACCATAAGCTCCGTTAAGCCGGGCAGCCCGGCGGCGCTGGGGGGCATACAAGCGGGGGATATACTGCTTACCGTTAACGGGCAGCCTGTAGCGGATTTGATAGATTATTATTCCGCCACGGCGGCGGATCGGCTTAACCTGACATTGAGCAGAAACGGCATGGATTTTACCTGCGATATCACCAAAAAGGAGGATGCGGATACCGGCCTTTCCTTTACCGCCGAGGTGTTCGGCGGCATACGGCCCTGCCGCAACAAATGCCTGTTTTGCTTCATCGACCAGCTACAGCCCGCGCCACGCCCAAGTTTGCTGGTAAAGGACGACGATTATCGTATGTCCTTTCTGGAGGGCAATTTCATAACCGGCACCAATATGAAAGAAGATGATCTCGTCCGTATACGGGATTTGCGTCTTTCCCCTCTATATATATCCGTCCATGCCACACAGGCGGCCTTGCGCGGGCGTTTACTGGGCCTTAAGCGGCCTGCCCCTATAATGCCCCTGCTTAAACGGCTGATAGAGTGCGGTGTTATACTCCATACCCAGATAGTGCTGGTTCCCGGTGTAAACGACGGCGCGGCGCTTGCCCAAACCGTGGAGGAACTGGCCGGGCTTTTCCCCGGAGTGGAAAGCATCGGCATAGTGCCCCTGGGGCTTACCCGTTATCAAAAAGATCCCGGTCTGCGCACGGGCACGCCGGAGGAAGCCGCCCTTTTGTTGGGTTGGCTGGCTGAAAAGCAAAACGTATACCGCCGCCTTTATGGTACGCGCCTTGTTTTTGCGGCGGACGAGTTTTATATTCGGGCCGGCAGGCCCTTTCCCCCGGCCCGGCAATACGGGGATTTCCCACAATTGGAAAACGGCATAGGCATGGCGGCTCTTTTTGCCAGAGATTGGGAGCGCCGTATGCGCCGCCACAAAGAAAAACCGCAGCGACAGGGTTGCTTAAAGACCGCGGTGGTAACAGGGCAGGCCGGAGCGGCTGCGTTGACCCCCCTTTGGCCGGATATAGAGCGCATAAGCGGCGGCCCGGCAGCTCTGCTGCCGGTAAAAAACCGCTTTTACGGGCCGGATGTTACGGTAAGCGGTCTTTTAACAGGCTCTTGCCTGGCCGCCGCCCTGCCACAGGGGGCCTATGCGCGATACATAATACCGGATACCATGCTAAAGCACGGCAGCACCCTCTTTTTAGATGATATGACGATAGCGGAACTGGAGCATACCCTGGAAACCCCGGTAATAGCGGCGCGCAGCAACGCCGCCGGACTTTATGAAGCGCTTACCAAAGCATAAATGCAGCAGGCAGTGGATTTTTCAGGTTTCAGCTGCCAGTTGTTAAAAATGTAGGATAATGTACTTATAAATGCAAAAATATGACAGGGTTGTCATAAAAAGTGACAACCTTGCCATATTTAATATTATAGCAGGTATTATATGGATATGACGACCCTGTCATATTTTGTCGAAAACCTGGTCTTTTATATTCTCAGGCATCTATCCTCCGGCCTCCGGCCTCTAGACTATGACGACCCTGTCATAATCTAATAAAACCCAGGATTTTTTAGCGCAAAGTAAGCGCTAAGAAATCCGCTATCTCCGCTACTGCCCGTTGTACAGGCAGGCTTATCTCTAAGCCGAACTCCGTGTTTTGCGGCTCTATGCCCAAAAGCAGCACATTTGCAAGCCCCCGGCTGTACAAATATTGTAACATTATGGAAAAGGGCAGCATATGGGTGGAAAAACCTGCCCCGCAAAGCTCCTCTTTTTCAAGCAGCGCTACCTTGCCGGGTTCCAGCCCAAGCCGTGCGGCATCCACCGCCAGCAACAATTCCGGGGCAAAATCCCCTATAACACCGGTAAAGTTCTCCGGCGCGCTGGAAGCGGCTATCAGCAATACTTCCGCTTGCTTAAGGCCGTGGCCTTCAAGCTTTTCTATCAGCAGCATACCGGCGGCGTCGTCGCTGTTAAGGGGGCTGCCTATGCCCAGCACCGCCACCTTCCCTGCCGCTTTCAGCGCGCCAAAGAGTTCCTCCCGCCAGTTTAGCCTCATATCTGCATATTCTCCAGCTCCGCCTTATCCGGGCTGCTCAACTCCACCCTTGTGCTTAGGGTTATGCTATTTTTTGTACAGCTATCCGCGCATTGTCCGCAAAAGACGCAATGGGCCAGGTTAAGGCGGCACACAAACTGCTTCTTCGTCTTACTGCCCACGTTTTCCACGCTAAGCGCACCGGCCGGGCAATCCCGCACACACATTTTACAGCCGATACATTTTTCGGAATCGAAAACCGGCTTGCCGCGGTA
>WRIA01000192.1 GCA_009782975.1 Clostridiales bacterium | reverse complement strand
GGCATTTGCCTTTGGCAAATGCGCAGTTATAAAATAGGCGCTCAGCCTCGAAATCATAGATTTCGGCCTGTGCAGCTATTATATCACAAACGCTTACGCGTTTGCTACTGGCATTTACCTTTGGCAAATGCGCAGTTATAAAATAGGCGCTCAGTCTCGAAATCGTAGATTTCGGCCTGTGCAGCTATTATACCACAAACATATTTCTTTTGCAAAAGCATTTGTTTTCAATAAACATGCAGAAAATTATACATTATTAACTAATACACCGGGCATAAAACCATGCAGTATAAAACTATTAATTGCCTTTCTGCGCGTATTGCCACAAACGCAAAAATATTATATCCAGCAACAGCTTTTGGTTGATATTGCGGCGCAGCAGTTCGCTTGTATGTTCCAACATCAGCGCCGCTGTAAGAGCTTTTTCCGGGCTTAGGGGCAACTCCCGCTCTCTTTTAGCCGTCTGTGCCAGTATCTGTGTCAGGGCCGCCATATAGTGCAGCCAGCCCTCCTTATCCCGCTCTTCGCGGCGGCTTTCCCCCATAGCCTGAGTAAGTGTCATACCTGGCAAACTTCGCAAAAATTCCGTGGCTTTGAAAAAAAGGCCTTCTACCTGAGCTTCGTCCAGCACCAGGCCGGCCCTGCCGCCAAAGGCAAATATCTGGCAGCGGGAGATGATGGTGGGCAAAAGCTTATCCCAATCCGCACAGAGCAAAATAAAGATGGTATCCTCCGGCGGTTCTTCCAGCACTTTTAAAAGATTATTGGCCGCTTCCTCCAGCAAAAGCTCCGCTCTTTCCAGTATAAAAAGCTTTTTGCCCCCCTCGTAGGAGCGCAGATACGCCTCGGCCTGCAAGCGTCGCATGGCCTCTATACGGTGGGCGTCTTTCTCTGGCTTAAGCACCCGTATATCCGGATGACAGCCCTCCGCCACCTTTTTGCAGGAGGAGCATTCCCCGCAGGGCTGACCGTTACGCGGGGCGGCGCAGTTTACTGTCTGCGCCAAGGCTAAAGCTTGGGCTTGGCCAGATTGCCCGGTAAAAATATAAGCGTGGCCAAGCCGCCCCGCTGTCAATAATACCGCCAGATCCGGGGACAGCGGGCCTATGCCGCCTGACTTTGCGTTATGGACGCTTCCCTGCTCCATGCCTATCCTCCGTTCATTACGGCTTTGCCTTTGGCGTTAATTATATTATCGGGAAGGCAAGCCACAATATCGGCTAATACCTGCTCCGGGGTTTGGGTAGCGTCTATAACGCATATGCGGGCCGGTTCTTCGGCAGCCAGCCGCCGATATACCTCCGCTATACGGAAGAAAAACTCTCCGTCCTCCTGTTCCAGCCGGTCCGGGCTATGCCCTTGCCTTAGCCGGGCCAACTCAATCGGCAGGCTAAGAAAAAAAGTGATATCCGGGCACAGGCCAAAGCCGGCAAAATCATTCAACCGGCGCAAAAAGGCCTCGGGCAAGCCGCGTCCGCCGCCCTGATAGGCCAGGGTGGAATCCGTATAGCGGTCACATAATACTACATTACCAGCTTTAAGCGCAGGTAAAATAACCTCCTGCACATGAGCGGCCCTATCGGCGGCGAAAAGCAGCGCTTCCGCGCGCGCCTCCGGCTGTAAGGAATCGTCGGTAAGCAGCATACGCCGCAGCTTGCTTCCTAACCGGCCCGCTCCGGGTTCCCGCGTAAGCGTTACAACTTGTCCGGCGGCTTGCAAACGCTCCGCCAGCATTTTGGCGGAAGTGCTTTTGCCGCAGCCGTCAATACCTTCAAATGTAATAAAATATCCCGGTCGCAAAAGCCGACCCCCTTCCTTTCGCTATACAATTCGCTCTTTAAGGCAGTTTACCTTTAGTTAGAGAATATATGCCTATACCATTCCGTCTATCAAAGGCGCTATTTTTGGCGGTTCCCGCCCTATAATTACAGCCTGATCCAAGATCGCTGCCGCTTCCTCTATACCACCATTATCGTTCCCGTGCAGCAGAGCTATGCTTTCTCCCGCCAGAACATGATCGCCTGCTTTATGTTGCAGCAATATGCCTGCGCCGTGATCTATTCCAGCTTCCTTTACCCGTCGCCCCGCGCCTAATGCCAGGGCCGCCCGGCCCACCGGCTCCGCCCGCAGCGCGCAAATATAGCCGGGGACCTTTGCTGTATAAGATATTTGCAGCGCGGCCTTAGGCAAGCGGGATAAATCACTTTCCCCGCCTTGCGCTTCAACCATTTCCATAAAAACGGCCCGCGCCGCGCCGTTATCCAGCAGCTCTGTGGCTTTTACCATAGCATCACCTTTATCTGCCGCAAGCCCGGCCAGATCTATGGCCCGCGCCGCAAGGGCCAGGCAAAGCTCCCGGACATCCGAAGGGCCCTGGCCGCACAATACCTGCCATGCTTCCTCTACCTCCAGGGCATTACCCACCGCACGGCCCAGCGGCTGCTCCATGGAGCTTATAAGGGCCGCTATCCGCTGCCCCGCCGCCCGGCCTATCCCCACCATTACATCGGCCGCCTCGTAAGCCGCGGCCGTCGTTTTAAAGAAAGCGCCGCTGCCATATTTAACATCCAACACC
>WRIA01000191.1 GCA_009782975.1 Clostridiales bacterium | reverse complement strand
CCTTGTTTGCCAAACCCAAAGGCGCTAATGCCACCCTGCTTTCGCAATTGGTGACGCAAGGCGCCGTGAATAGCGCGGCGGCCGAGCCCTATTTTGCGCTGTTTACCGAATATACGCGGCTTAACAGGGCATCTTATCTTGCCGCGGATAGGAGGGAGATACAGGTAAATATGTCTTTAAATATGGACGCGGGCGCGGAAGGCGGCATAAAGATGGATCATAAAGGATTGCTGCAAATGGATTTCTCCGGTTCCGGCGATACGGAATACATTGAAGACATATTGAACGGGCTTAAAATGTCTATGACCAATCAGGTAGCTTACTTTGGCGGCCCGGCCGGTTTGGAACACGAGATGGATTTTAAGCTGGATATATCTTTGCGGGATGGCGTCTGTTATATAAACACGGATGCGGGGGAAGCCATGGGCCTGCCGCTGCCGGAAAAAATACAGACGGGTATAAACCTGCCCGGGGAACTGATATTTAGTGTGCCCACCACGTTTTTTGTAGAGATGGTGGTGTTCCAAACGGCCGAAGCGGCTAATAACAGGCCGCCCGCTGCCTATTACGGCATAGCGCAGATAAAGGACATAAAAATTTTTGATACCGAAAACGGCGGCAAACGGCTGGACATCACCTACCCCCTTGTTTCAAGCAATATTGTTTTGCAGGGCATGGAAAGCTTTGTTTTCAGCAGCGCCATGCAGCTTATCTATATGATCACCATGGGGCTGGATTTTACCGCGGGGGATATTACGCAGAGTTGTTTTTTGGATAAAAACGGCGTATGTACCGGCCTAAAACTGGATATGAGCCTTAACGAAACGGTTTTTACCGGTGCGGGGGAGGAATTGACGGTTGAATTGTCGGCGCAGTTGGAATATCATATAACCGATACCGGCAGGGGAGTAAAAATAACCCCGCCCCCTGGCAAAGCGGAGGACTATACGGAACTGTTGGATGTTCTGGACGACTTGTATATGGCAGGGTTATTTTAGTGGGCTTGTAGAGAATAATAATACTTAAATACGCGAATATAGCGTGACGCACCATATACGGTGTCACTATGAATTTAAGCGGTTGTAAATGTAGAATTTCTACATTGTTTTTAATAAATGCTGGACGCGCGGGGCCGGTCGTGATAGAATTTATGCAGGAGCAGTTAATAAAATAATTAGAAATAGGGGAGGATATTATGAAAAAAACGGCAAAGACACTGGTTATTCTGGTAGTTGTGGCAATAAGCCTTGTTTTGGTAAGCGGAACGGCGCTGGCCTCCGAGTACGACCATTGCGCAGGGGCTTTGCAGTCCCTGGGGCTTTTTAAGGGCGCTGCTACCGGCTTTGAGCTGGATAGGCAAGCCACGCGCGCCGAGGCCGCTGTTATGCTGGTACGGCTTTTGGGCGCGGAAGAGGACGCCATAAACGGTGATTACAGCCACCCCTTTACGGATGTGCCGGAATGGGCTTCCCCGCATATCGCCTATATGTACGAAACAGGTCTTACCAAAGGTACCGGCGAAACCACCTTTACTCCCCAGGACATCTGCGATATACAGATGTATAGCACATTCATACTGCGCGCCCTGGGTTACGAGGAGGGCGAGGGGGATTTCACTTATGCCGATGCCACAGAGTTCGCTTATAAACTGGGCGTGGTCGATATCATAACGGGCTCCGGCGATTTTCTGCGCGATAATATGGCCGCTATCTCTTACACGGCGCTGTTTGCTCCGCCAAAGGGCGCCGAAACCACTTTATTGCAGCATCTTGTGGAGCAAGGGGCAGTTAAAGAAGATGCGGCCGAACCATATCTGTCGCTGCTTGCCGACTATGCGCAGATGAGAAAAGCCTACTTTGTGGAGGGCCTGGGAACGGCTATACCGCTGGAATGCGAATTAAGCCTTGCCATGAAAATGGATATGGGCGAAGAGGGCGCGCTGGATATAAATTATAGCGGGTTGCTGCAAATGGATATCTCCGAACTGGGCGAACCGGAAAGTATGGAAGATATACTTGGTATCCTCGACAAAATCAAATTTGGCATTGCCAACAAAATTGCCCTTGCCGGTGTTATGCTGGAAGAGGAACTGGATACAGAAATTGGTTTGGATCTGTATCTGCTGGATGGCACGATTTATCTGGATATGGATCTGGGCGAAGCTTTGGAGCTGCCCATACCGGCTAAAATCAAGTTATCTATACCGGAGCTGCTGGCGGAAGTATCGGGGCTTTTGGGAGATTTGGGAGATTTGCAGGAGCTTTTTGCGCCCGGCTTGGATATGCAGAGCCTTACCGAAAACATCCTGGCCATGCTACCGGATGATTCCGCCTCCGTCTATTACGGCATAGCGTGGGTAAAGGAACTGAAGATAACGGAAAGCGCGGATGGCGGTCTGCGCATAGATGTTACCCATTGCGCATTCTCCAACGAAATGATACATGATATAGCTACCATGGTATACAGTGGTATCCCCGAGATCATGGATGTTCTTGACGAGCTGGAATACTCTATAGGCGATATGAAGTTCGTCTATTTTCTGGATAAGGATGACGTACTGACGGGGTTTTCATATTCCATGACTATAA
>WRIA01000190.1 GCA_009782975.1 Clostridiales bacterium | reverse complement strand
GCATACGAAGGTATGGGGGTTTTGTTCCTCCCCCCCCGCCCGGGGGGGGGTCCCGGGGGGGCCGGGCCCCCTGGGGCCGCTTCAGGAGGGGTTCCAGGGGGAGGAGATGCGGAGCTCCTCCACTTGGCGCGTCTTTTGGGTACTTTTCTTCGCGTAAAGAAAAGTACCCCGCCGGAGGCCGTCTTCTCGTTTCCAAAAATATAACTACAGTCCGGCGTCCGCAAGAGCTGCCGCGTCTCTGAGCAGCTCTTTTCCCATATCCGCAACAAGCTCTCCGTCACGCAGCAGCAAAACACGGGAGCACACTTCTTCCGCAAACACAAGGTCATGTGTGGCAATCAGCTTACCTTGCGGTAATTCAGAGAGCATAGAGGCCAAACCGCGCTTTGAACGCGGATCCAAAAAAGCGGTCGGCTCATCAAACAGTAATAGCTCCGGATCCATGGCAAGTACGGTGGCAATAGCCGCCAATCTTTTTTCCCCGCCGGATAACTTGAGCGGAGAACGCCCTGAAAGACGCTCTATTCCGAGCCTCGACAACGCGGCGTTAGCACGTTCCTCGGTTTCTTTTTCATCGCACCCAAAATTGCGCGGCCCGAACGCAACATCCTCAAAAATGCTTGACATAAAAAGCTGATCGTCCGGGTTTTGAAACACCAAACCGATTCTGGAGCGGATCTCGCGCAGGTTTTTCTTGTCAAGAACCGTATCGCCAATTCGAACCTCACCATGTTTTGCCTGTAATACACCGACCAGCGCAAGCAGGAGTGAAGTCTTCCCCGCCCCGTTCGCGCCGATCAAAGCCACGCTTTCCCCGTTTACCATCGAGAAACTTACAGCTTCCACCGCACGGGTCCCATCGGCGTATTCAACTGTTAAGCCTGTAATATTGAGCAAAAGAACACCTACTTGTTTTAGTGGCTAGTGGCTAGGGGACATAAAAATATATGCAATTGGCAAAGGCTACCAAATTATCGGCAAACGCAAAATTATTGACGGCAGACACACCGACGCCAGCGCAATAGCGTCCGAACTTCGAAACCGCTGCCGCGCAGGCGGAATATGCTTCAATGAATACCCGCGGCAGCGCATAGCCGCATGGATACGCTCCGCCCTGTCAAACCCTCGCAGGAGAAGCTGTCCGGCAAAAGGCCCCATGTGCCGCATTTCGAGGGCTTTTTTACCGCCGGAGCGCAGTTTATAAGCCGTTGTCATCGAGTATACTTCCTCAAAAAGAACGCCTATGTACCGAAACGTCATTTCGAAAACCATTACAAAAACCGCCGGCACATGAATCCGCCGCAGTTGCGCCGTAAGTTCGGTAAAGGGCGTTGTGGCGACAAGCAGCAAAGCAGCCATAACGCATAGATACATCTTCAACAAAATTACCGCCAGTGATATAACGCCGTAACTGACTGCGACGCCGCCTATGATAAAGGCGGTGTCGTAGTCGAATATGACATTGGATATTCCGGCAAACAGGCAAAATGGCAACGCAATAAGCACACGTGACAGCAATAGCTTGTACGGCAATTCGGCAAGCGCCATCATAACAAACGGATAAAACACAAACGGAGCAAGGCGCGCGAAACTGTAGCGTCCGAACGAGGCTACGACCACGATAAATACGAAAGCCGATAACAGCTTTGTAAGCGGGTGCAACCGGTGTATAACCGTTTTTCCCGCCGAAAGGTTTTCCAACACACGAAGCTCGTGGATACGCGCGCCCAAATCAGACATTTGCCGCCGCTCTTTTGCTCTTTTTTACTTTGGAGATTATCAGCCCCGACATACCCGCGAGCGCAAATGCGCTCACCGCGCCGACAATACCGGCCAATGATGTTCCCGCCGCGTTTTCCGGATCATTCGCAAAATTATAGTCCGGCAGAAATGCGGTGTTTTCCTGCGCTTTCGCCGCGGCGTCGATAATTCCGCTTCCAACCTCGAAGTCAACTCCCGCGCCGGAATCCTGTTTTGCTATCTTCCCGACCGCCCACTCCAAACCATCCGGATTCGCGGACGCAAACAAAGACAGCGCGCCGCCGGCCACGATCGCCAGCGAGGCAAGAACAACAACAACCTTTTTCGTCGAAACGCCGACAAGTCGCTGTCTTGACTGGGCGGAAACAATAATTTCCGGTCGCATTTTAAATATAAAACACAGCACCGCCGCCGTAACAACTCCCTCGACAAGTCCGATGGCCAGATGTATCGGCAGCATAAGCGCTGTAAATGTACCGAACGGAAGCAGTGTTATACCCGACAACAACGTTTGAAGCACCACGCAAAAAGCGCCAAGTTCCAGCCCTATTACCACAGATACAATAGACGCCGCCGATAAACGCTTATATTCAATTTCACCTTTCATAAACGGCTTGAATACCAGCGGATAGACGAGCAGGCATGGTATTACGCCCAAGTTGAATATATTGCAGCCGAGTGCCAACAGACCTCCGTCAGCGAAAAAAAGACACTGAATGATCAGCACCGCAGCTATTGATAAAAACGCCGGAACACCGCCAAGCAAACCCGCAAGCAAAATACCGCCTCCGATATGCCCCGACGAACCCGTTGCCGGAATCGTAAAGTTGATCATCTGAGCCGCAAATACCACAGCGCCGGCAACCCCCATGATCGGTATTTTTTTCTCGCTGAATTC
>WRIA01000189.1 GCA_009782975.1 Clostridiales bacterium | reverse complement strand
ATTGCCGTTATCCGGCGTAAATTTTACCGCGTTGGAAAGGAAGTTTGCTATCACCTGGGATATATGCTGATCGTCTCCTATCAGCACGGCAGGTATATCCATATCTATAGACACATTGAAAACCTGCTTTTTTTCCGCCACTTTGAACGCGATGACATCGCAGACTTTTTGCAATATTTTTTCCAGATTGAATTCCGCCAGGGAAAGCTCAAATTTATCGGCCTCTATCTTGGAATAATCCAAAACATCATTTATGACCCCCAGCAGGTGGTTGGAGGCTTCCTCTATCTTGGTAAGGCAATACACCTTGCGCTCCGCGTCGGAGGCGTTTTTGGCTATGGTAGTCATGCCTATTACCGCGTTTAAAGGCGTGCGCATTTCGTGGCTCATATTAGCCAAAAAGTCGCTCTTGGCGCGGCTGGCCTGCTGGGCCTGTGTCAGCGCGTCGTTTAAGGCCCGCGCTCTTTTACGGTTGGCAAGAAAGGTAAGCGTGCCGCCGGTCATAAGCAGCAGAAGAGCCGCGACCATGCTGATTATCAGTATGGTCATACGCTCGCTTAAAGCGTTGGCGCGCGCGCTTAAAAGCGCTATCTGCCCGCTTAAAAGGTATATTTGCTCGTCTTTTATATCCACGCCCACTAAAGCGACGACCTCTCCTTTATTATCCAGTATGGGCGCGTAAGCCGTCATCAAGCCGTCGGGGTCAATAAAAAACTCTCCTGTTACCGCGGTCACTTTTTTAGTATTCCAGGCTTCCTTGGCTTCGGGGTCGATGATTATAATGTCGTGGGCAGGGGTGTACGCGTTTTCTATTAGGGGGTCGTTATCTATAACAGGCTGCACATAATTATCTATACGAAAATAATAGTAAACGAACTCCAACCCGTATTCATAAGCAAATTCTATAAGCTGCTCCCTTAAACTTAAAAAATCGTCGTTTTCGAACCAGGCTTCAAGGCTGTCCGGGGAGCCTGGCTTTATGCGAAGCTTCTCCAAATCCCCGGCACTTAGAAGATCCTGGGCGACCGCTGCGGTGGAGCGCAGGCGATATTCGTAGTTGCTTATCAAAAAATTTTTGGTGGTATCCATGTTTTCCTTGGAGGAGCTCATATTTACCACCGTGCTGTTCATGCTTAAGATCGTTATGCCGGAAACCACCAACGTAGCAAAGGCCGAGAACAAAAATACCAGCATAAAAAGGTTGTCGCGAAGAAACTTTTTAAAAGAAAAACCTTTTGTTCTCATTTAGTTGCTCCCTTTTATGGCGGCAGCCAGTTCGTCTAATTTTGTCTGCAGATCCAAAGCCTGTATCTCTCCGCTGTGGCAGGCCAAAGTAAAATCGCCTACAGGGCTCCAAAAATTGCTCATCTCCGGTATGGAAGGCATAGCTATAGCCTGGGGACCCTGGGCCATCACCGCTTTGGCCGTGGCGGAAACCGCCAGGTCGGCGTCGTCCGCTAAAGAAGAGGCCACGGGGATAAGGTTGCGGGTCTGAAAACGGGTCTTTTGATTATCCGGGTTGGTAAGCCAGGCGGCCAGATCCAGCGCCACCCCCTTGTTTTTGGTGCCGGCGTTTACGCAATACAGCTTAAAACCGGCGAAGGATTTCATAGCTTTGCCGTCCACTACAGGAAGACGGGCGCAGCCGTAATTGCCCTTAAGCACCTCCGTTACGGCGGCGGCGTTCCAGGGCCCGCCAATAAACGCGCCCAGCTTGTGCTGCTTAAAAAGCTCTATGGCGTAGTCGCTGTCGCAATTCAAAAAGCTTTCCCTGTTATCTATAAGATACGTCATGGCGGCTACCCCGCCGGCATTGTTGAAATCGCATTTGGTTTTATCCTCGCCTCGTTCTCCAAACAGCTTGCAGCCGTAGGTAAAGAACCAGTTGGCGGAAAAATAAGCGTTTCCGAAATCCATGGCAAAGGGATAACCGCCCTGGGGAATATGGCTGGATAAGATGCCTTCCAGGGTCTGCGACGCGGTATCGGAAACTATGGATTTATCGTAAAAAAGCATATGGGTCTCGAAGCTGGAGGGAAACCCGTACTGTTTTCCGTTCGTCTGCCCGGCGTGGATGGAAGGGGAGGTGTTTTGGCTTATGGCATTATGATATTTGGCTTCGGCTATCTCCAGCAGAAAGTTTTGTGCCACAAGGGTGCCCAGCTGGTCGTGGGGTATGCAGATGACATCGGCCGCGGCGGCAGGGTTTCCCTCGAATTCCTCCCGCGCGGTGTCGTCCTCGCAAACCTCCACCACTATATCCCTGATAGCAGGTTTGGTAGCCAAAAAGTCGTCTACCATGGCCGTTATCATTTCCCTGTCCATCTCGGCGCACCATACGGTAAGGGTCACATTTTTTCCGCTGTTGCAGGCGGAAAGCAACACGGCGCAGACAAATATCACCGCAACAAGCAGTACAGCTTTCTTTTTCATACCAGCACCTCCGATGTATTTAAATTTTGAAAGCAGCTAATAAAATGTTTAACTTCCTGAACAAAAAGTTTAACTTCCTAAACAAAAAGTTTAACTTCCTAAATAAAATGTTTAACTTCGCAAATATTTTATTGGGCGCCCTCGTATTGGCAGACCTTGTTTCGCCCTGTTTCTTTTGCTTTATAAAGCGCGGTGTCGGCCTGAGAAATAAAGTTGCCTATCAAACTGT
>WRIA01000188.1 GCA_009782975.1 Clostridiales bacterium | reverse complement strand
TTAACTAAAAAAATCATATCTTTAGGGGTTACACATATCGCTTTTAATATTCTACATTGTAAAATATGCACTGCCAATTTTTTATTTTACCCGCCACAGGGGCTTACGCAGGTGTTTGTTTTTTGCAACAAAAAGCGGGCGGCATACCGGCCACCCGCTTTTTGTTGCAAAAAACATGCTATTATATATTATTTCGCAACCTGTAAACTTTCCATACACTTGTGGCACAAGCCGTAGCATTCCAGACGGTAATTACGCACCAATCCGGGAGCCTGCGACAGCAGGTTGGAAGATACGGGCGGCGCGGCATCGGGAAAATCGATAACCTGCCCGCATTCCTCACATACAAAATGATAATGAGGCATAGGGTTAGCGTCAAAGCGGCTTTGTCCCTTACCGTAATTAAGTTCGCATATCCTATGTTCCGTAAGCAACACCTGCAAATTACGGTATATAGTACCCAAGCTGATATCCGGTACTTCCCGTCTGGCCTGCTGATAGATCCAATCCGCCGTGGGATGGCTTTTGGTAGATGATAGTACATCATATACCACGCGTTTTTGCTTAGTCATCCTTTTTTGTTTTTCCTCTGCCAAAAAGGTTCACCTCTTTCTAATTTAACTCCTGCTCCACTGCACGGCCGGCATCATCATTTTCACTCCACAACTCCAGCTTGTCTTTGCAAATCTTCTGTACTTCCGAAATAAGCATTCCCAAGCGTCCTTCCGCATACAAAAAGTCACAAACGACCGGCTCCAGGCAAAACGTGGCATACAATTGCTCGAACCTATCCTCCTCCTCATCCAGATTAATACCAAGAATCCGCGCCAAATGCAGGCCTTTTTGCTGCTCCCGCAAGCGGGAGAGTATATAAGCGTGTTCCTGATCCACCTGCAATTTACGCTTGGCTTCATAATACTTGCGGTATTCGATGCTTTGAGCCAACATATCGCCCAAAAGAGCAGCTTGAGCGCATATAGAATCTTTGCCTACTGCGCCACTCTGTTTCTGTATATCCATAATATCACCTTTTGAAAAAATAATCAATAGTAAGTTTTGTTATTTTATGTAAATTTTTTTTTACGTTTTTAGTATTGGGTATGCTTTTGCTTATTTAAAGCCGCATTTTTGACAAAAATATGTGAAAGCGCCTTTTTTCACACTGCTCTTTACAACTTTTTAGGCCCGGCATTCCCTAAGTTCCGGCCACAGTTTTGGCGGCACAATATCCTTTACCCGGATGGCTTCCCAGCCCCCTGCCGCAAAAGCGGTATCCGGCGGGTATTGGGACAACTCCGCCGTTAAGGGCAAAAAGGCCGGCGCGCCGGCGGCTTGTTCCTCCAAAAGCAGGCGTATCAATTCGTTTTCCCCCCGGTTGGCTATGGCCGCGCGCAGATCCTCCAAACGGCTGCTTCTGGGCAGGCAAAAATGACTGCGGCAAACAAAGGGCCGCGCCGCCCAATTTTTGCAGTATTTGCCCTCTTTGTTCAAAAACAGGCAACCGCCCTCCGCGTCCCGGCGCAAGGTAATATCCACTATGCCGTTTTTATCGGCAAAGACCTCGGCATAGGCCAAGCAAGCCGCCTGCAAAGGGTACTCCCCGGCGGGCAGCAACGCGGATAAGGCAAGGACATCCGGTGCGGTAAGCGGGGCGCGTTCGTGGCAGCAGCCGTCGCAGCCGCGGCAATCGGCCAAACGCTCCGCGGCAAAGGCCGCCAGGGCCTCCAGCACATCGCCCACCGTAGCCTTGTCGGAAAAAAGGCGCAAGTCATGTCCCAGTTGATGCTCTTCCAAAGTTATCAAAAAGACTTCCGCCCCGGGTGCAGACATAAGCGCGCCTCCTTTCTCCGATAAACTGCATTCTGCGCGATTCGGCGATTCCCTGCCGGTTATAGCAAAAATTCCCCGCGATCTTAAAAAATATTTACAATATATGCGCCGTACAAAAAAATATATTAAATAGTAGAAAAAAGATAAACAGCTCTTGCTAAACACTATATTTTGTGTTATAATACCGATGAGAGCGATAGCTCTTTTATTAGTGCTTGCAAAGGAGTGGTAAAAGTTTGAATCAGGAAGCATATGAAAACCAGTCGGTAAACGGTAACGGCAAGGGCGAGAGCAACGGTAATTACGATGCGGGGCAGATACAGATCTTGGAAGGGCTGGAGGGCGTGCGCCGCCGGCCGGGTATGTATATTGGCTCCACCGGCTCCCGCGGGCTGCATCATTTGGTTTACGAGATCGTGGATAACAGTATAGACGAGGCCCTGGCCGGCTTTTGCGATAAGATAAGCGTTACCATACATGAAAACAACAATATCACCGTAAGCGACAACGGCCGCGGCATACCCGTGGATATACACGAAAAGACTGGCAAAAGCGCCCTGGAAGCGGCCCTTACCATGCTGCACGCGGGGGGCAAATTCGGCGGCGGCGGCTACAAGGTATCCGGCGGCCTGCACGGCGTGGGCATGAGCGTGGTAAACGCCCTTTCGGAATGGCTTAAAGTGCAGGTAGCCAGGGATGGCTTTCTGTACGAGCAGGAATATAAACGCGGCGAGCCTATATACGACCTTAAGCAGGTGGGCGCATCCCAAAAGCAGGGTACATCCATAACCTTCGCGCCGGATCCGGAGGTTTTTGAGGAACTGGTCTATTCCAGGGAT
>WRIA01000187.1 GCA_009782975.1 Clostridiales bacterium | reverse complement strand
TAACGCTTATTTTCGCTTTTACAGCCTGCAAAGATGCCGTTACCGTAGGGCAAACGCAGGAACTGGAGGAGCCTTATGTGCCGCTGGCCGCTGTGGCCCCTTCTCCGGTACTGCGGCTTACAATGAGTACCGGCTCTGTTTCGGGCAATTATTATTCCTTTGGCGCAGCCCTGGCAAAAGCGGTGGATGAAGCCAGCGTTGATTTGGTTATAGACGTACTTGAAAGCGCGGATGCGGTAGAAAATATAGGGGATCTTGCCACGGGCCGCTCTCAGCTGGCGCTTATACCCGGCGACATACTAAGCCATGCCTTTTACGCCACAGATACCCGGCAGGATAAGCTGCCTATAACCAATATGGCCCCGCTTATGACACTGTACCCGGAGATATGTCAGATAGTGGTAAGCGCAAGCTCCGGCCTGGAAAGCGTGGCGGATCTTAAGGAGAGGCGGGTAGCAATTGGGGAGGATGGCTCTTCTCTTAGGGCAAGCGCTGTAAAAATATTGGAGGCAAACGGCCTTACCACGGAAGATATAGAGGTTTTTCCCCTGGGTTTTACCGAAGCCGCCCAAGCCATGCGGGAAAAAACCATAGACGCCTTTTTTATAACGGCGGGTACGCCCAATAAGGCAATGATGGATCTGCAGGCCGACCGCGATATCGTCCTTCTTGGCCTGGAGGAAGATACAATAGCGGCCCTTACTAAAAAATATCCCTTCTATACGCGCTATACAATGGATGAAACCGATTACAGCTTCCTTGCGGAGCCGGTAAACACCGTGGCAGTTAAGGTTACACTGGTGGCAGCCGCATCCCTTTCCGGGCAGGCAGCCTACGATACGGTTAAAACTATCATAGAAAACAGCGATAAAATAGCCGTAACACATGCCAAGGGTATGTATATAGCTGCCGAAGATGCTGTTTGCGGCCTGCCCCTACCGCTGCATGAAGGAGCCCTGCGTTATTTTAGGGAAATAGGGGCGTTGCCTGTTCCCCAGCCGGAGGACGCGGAGCAGGAAGATACTGTGGAATGATCCTTACATAGCATCAGGGGAGCGGCGCAAGCTGCTCTCTTTTTTTGTAGAAAAATACTCCGGACAAAATATTCGCGTTCCTAAATAAAATGTTTGCGTTCCTAAATAAAATATTCGCGTTCCTAAACAAAATGTTTAGAAAGTTAAATATTTTTGTATTTAATAAGCAAGTTTTAATTCTACTTTTAATGTGTGGTTTTTAATCTGTAAGTTGTAAATTTTTCAGGTTTTGCCCTGCATTTTATAGCCGCAGCGGGGGCAGGTGATACGCATCTGCCCCTTGCCCCTGGGCAGGCGCAATCTGGCCGCGCAGCGTGGGCAGCGATAAAACTTATACAAGCGCCGCTCCACCCAAAATTCCCCGTTAAACAGGCGCGGCGCTTCCCGCTTTATTACGGAAAGCCCTTTGGCCCACCTTTGGCATAATACCGCAAAGCGCTGCGCTTCCCGCTCCCGCGCGCTTATGTTACGGGAAAGCAAGCGTAAGAGCGCAAGCAACATCAGCGCAAAACCCGCAAATTGCAAAAACAGTACAATATGCCCTTGCCGTATTGCTATGGCCAGCAAATGCATAAGCAAGCCGGATAACAGCAAAAAACGCCCCAACTTGTCGAAGCCGTAACGGCCTTTTAGCAGCATACGCAGGTATAACCGCCACATATCATACTCCCGCGCTGGGCCCGCGTGCTATATAGCTGCCGCGGGGCGTATCCGTAAGCAAGCGGCCTTCCACTGCCGTAAGCTTGCCGCGCAGCCATACCGCTTTTATACGCGCTGCCAGCTCCATACCCTCGTAGGGCGTGTAATCCACGTTTTGCCATTGCTCCTTGGCCGTTATGGTATGGCGGGAACCGGGCTCTATTACAACTATATCCGCATCCGCGCCTTCCCGCAATACCCCTTTGCGCGGGTACAAGCCAAAGATGCGGGCCGGGTTTTCGGCTATAAGCCGGGTAAACTGCGAAGGGGAAAGTTTGCCTTCGGCCACATACCGGCTGTACATCAGCAGGGGACGGTGTTCCACCCCCGGCAGGCCGTTGGGGATACGGCGAAAATCCTTGCGGCCAAGTTTTTTTTGCCCGGCTAAGTTAAAACTGCAATGATCGGTGGCTACAACGTCAAACTCCCCTTGCAACACAGCTCGATCAAGGGCTTCCTTATCTGCCGCGGAACGCAGGGGCGGCGAGCAGACATATCCGGCGGCTTCGTCAAAGTTGCCGTAATAAAGCCGGTCGTCCAAAAGCAGGTATTGAGGGCAGGTTTCCAGCCATAGCTTCTGGCCCCGCGTTCGCGCGGCCCGCGCCGCTTCCAAGCCGCGCGCGCTGCTTAAATGAGCTATGTATGGCACGGTACCGGCGGCCTCGGCAATGGCTAAAGCCCGTCCTACCGCTTCCGCCTCCACATAAGGAGGGCGGCTTAAAGCATGGGCCTCCGGATCGCAACGTCCTTCCTCTATAAGCTCGCTGGCCAGACAATCCACCAGGTCGCCGTTTTCGCAATGCACCATCAGCAACCCGCCCAGCAGGCGCAAGCGGCGGCTCAACTCAAAAATAGCGGTATCCGCCAGGCGCAGGTTTTTATAAGCCATATAGACCTTGAAAGAGCTTATTCCCTGCTCTGCCATACCGGGTAATTCGCCGG
>WRIA01000186.1 GCA_009782975.1 Clostridiales bacterium | reverse complement strand
TTGTTCGAACAGGCTTTGCTAACATGGTTGCCGGAAGCCCTTTCCCGCGGGCTTTACGCAATAGGCGCGGGGGAAGCGCTGCGCTCTTTGCTGGTAGAGGGCGTTATCTTAGGCGTAGGCGGAGTGCTGGTCTTTTTGCCTCAGTTGATGATACTTTTCTTTTGTCTGGCCTTAATGGAGTTCAGCGGCTATATGGCCCGTGCGGCTTTCCTTACCGATAAGCTGCTGGGGCGCTTTGGCCTTTCCGGCATGAGCTTTATACCTATGATACTGGGCTTTGGGTGCAGCGTTCCGGCCATTATGGCCACGCGGGCCCTGGAAAATAAGGGCGAGCGCCTGCTGACCATGACTGTTATACCCTTTATGAGCTGCGGCGCGCGTATGCCGGTCTATGCCCTGTTTGCCGGGGCTTTCTTCGCCCAAAGGGCCGGTCTTGCCATCTTTTCTTTGTATATGCTGGGGGCAGCGGTAGGGTTGTTTACCGCTCTGCTGTTAAAGCCACTGATAATGAAAAAAGAAAGGCCCCTGTTTTTAATGGAGATGCCGCCCTACCGCAAACCGGTCTGGCATTGCGTGTGGCGCACAGTACGGGTGCGGGCCTGGGATTTTATCTCCCGCGCCGGCAGCGTTATACTTATAGCCTCCGTTATCGTCTGGTTTTTGAACCATTTTACCCCGGGGGCATACTATACCCCGGATGGTGTGGGCAGCCTGCTGCAAAGCCTGGGGCAATATTTGGCCCCGCTGTTTGCTCCACTTGGCTTTGGCTACTGGCCTTTTGCCGTGGCGCTACTAAGCGGCTTTATGGCTAAAGAAGCGGTGGTGGCCAGCTTAAGCGTACTGCTGGCCGGGGAATACGGCCTGGCCGTTGCGCTCGGCGGCCTTTTAAGCCCGGCCGCAGCCTATGCCTTTTTAGTGTTCGTGCTGCTCTACACGCCCTGCATCGCCACGGTGGCCGCCATAAAGCGCGAAAGCGCCTCCTTAAAATTTCTTTCCGGCTACATCGCTTATCAATTGGGAATAGCCTGGCTTGTGGCTTTTTTCATCTTTCGGCTGGCCCTGCTGTTCGCGGGATAAAAAACCTACATTAGCGGGATAAAAAACCTGCCGTCCGCCTTGACATAATAGCGGAGCCAACGTATAATTTTCCTATGGAAAAGATTGGGGGTAAAAGCATGGTAATGGAGAAAATAATTGCCATTATTGGGGAAAAGCTGGATGTTCCGGTGGAAAGCATCACCGCTGCCAGCAGCTTTGACGATATGAGGGTGGATTCCCTTGCTATGGTGGAGATAATGCTGGCTATAGAGGAAGAATACAATATCACCATAGACGAGTCGGAAGGCTTGGAGACGGTGGCCGATATAACTGCTTATGTAGAAAAAAAATTAGTCTGAAAACGTTTGCAAAAACCGGCCCGATATATTATAATAACAGCGGTAAAAAGTATGATAAAGAAAGGGGTTTTGTTTTATGAAAAAGTTTGTTTGCGGTGTATGCGGCTACATCCACGAGGGTGCGGAGGCTCCCGATTTTTGCCCCCAGTGCAAGGCAAGTAAGGACAAATTTTCCGAGCAGAAGGAACTGGGTGCTTTTGCAGACGAACACCGCATAGGCGCGGCCCAGAGCTGCGACGAAAAAGTGCTGGAAATGCTGCATGCCAACTTTACCGGGGAATGCGCGGAGGTCGGTATGTATCTTGCTATGAGCCGTCAGGCCGACCGTGAAGGCTATCCCGAGATAGCCGAGGCCTTCCGCCGTTACGCCTTCGAGGAAGCCGATCATGCTGCCCGCTTTGCCGAGCTTTTGGGCGAGGTTGTGTGGCCCGATACCAGGAAGAACGTGGCTGCCCGCGCGGAAGCCGAGCATGGAGCCTGCGCCGGTAAAAAGAAGCTGGCTACCTTGGCCAAGGAACTTAACTACGACGCCATCCACGACACCGTGCATGAAATGTGCAAGGACGAAGCCCGTCACGGCGCTGGTTTTGCAGGGTTGCTGAAAAGATATTTCGGCTAAACCCCAATGTTTCACGTGAAACATTGTACCCTTGTAAAACATCGCCGGTTAGGATAAAATATAAGCGGTACGATCAACGACGTTAGCTATGGAGGAAGCATGACGGCTCTTGCTACCGCGCACGATCTTAGCATGAGTTTTACCACGGAGCCGCTGTTCGAGGGGCTTGGCTTTCGTGTGGAAGCGGGCGCGCGCATAGGCCTTGTGGGGCCAAACGGTTGCGGCAAAACAACCTTGTTCCGCCTGATAAACGGGCAGCTTAAGCCAACGGCGGGCGGAATAAGCCTAAGCAGGGATACCGTGCTGGGATATATGGAGCAGCAGCCGCGGGATGTTACGCTTAACCTGCGCTCCGCCGTGCGGGAGGTCTTTGCGCCTCTTTTGGATATAGAGCAGGAGCTAAGCGAGCTGAACCGCCGCCTGGAGCTTAAAAGCACCCCGGAGTTGGTAGCACGTCAGCATAATTTGCAGGAGCAGTTTGCCGCGCGGGGCGGATATACCTACGAAAGCCGTCTGGGCGCCGCCCTTAGAGGGCTGGGCTTTTTGCCCCAGGAGATGGATCTGCCTTTAAGCCGCCTTTCCGGCGGCCAGCGCAGCAAGGCGCTTTTGGCAAGGGCCCTGTTGAAGGAGGCTAACCTGCTGCTATTGGACGAGCCTACCAATCACCTGGATATAGATTCTCTGGAATGGTTGGAAGGCT
>WRIA01000185.1 GCA_009782975.1 Clostridiales bacterium | reverse complement strand
AGGCGGGCAGGTGGAGATATTGGCCGGCCCCATGCGCCTGCTGTTGCACGACGGCATAAACGCGCGCTATTTTAAGCCGGAAGATAAAGTGCCGGATAAACATCAGCTGCTGCTGCGTTTCAGCGACGGCAGCGCTTTGGTATGCACGGTGCAGATGTATGGCGGTATGCAGGCTTATGAGGCCGGAACGAACGATAACCCATATTATCTTATATCCATGGAGAAGCCCAACCCACTTACGGAGGCTTTTAACGAAGATCATTTTGCTTCCATTATCCGCAACGGGGGGCCAAAGCTTAGTGTTAAGGCTCTGCTGGCCACAGAACAGCGCATACCCGGCCTGGGCAACGGCTGTTTGCAGGATATATTGTTTAAGGCGCGCTTAAATCCGCAGACCAAGATGCTTTCCCTTAAGGACGGGGATATGCTGGGCCTGTTCAACAGCGTAAAGGAAACGCTTATGGCCATGACTGAAAAGGGCGGCCGCGACACGGAAAAAGATTTGTTCGGGCAGGAGGGCGGCTACCGCACCATACTCTCCGGCAAAACTTACGGCAGGCCCTGCCCTGTATGCGGCAGCGAGATAGTGCGTAAATCCTATATGGGCGGCAATGTATATTTTTGCCTCCAATGCCAGCCCCTGATATGAGCTATACGCGTTTTAGCGTAGAGGCGCCCGCGGAATGGGAGGATGCCCTGACCATGGTATTATACGCTCACGGCGCGCCCGGTCTGGAGGTGGAGGATCCGGCAATTATCGCCGCTCATCTGGCCGCCGGGGATTGGGACGCTTCCGTGTTCGACGGGCAGGCTGTAAAGACCGGCAGGGTGATTTTGCGCGCCATTTTTCCTGGGGATATGCCGCTTACAAGCCTGTACCGGGACATAGCTTCCTTAAGCGCGGAGCACGGCCGCCTTTTTGCCATAAGCGCGACGTCCCTGCCGGAACAGGATTGGCAGCGGCTTTGGCGGGAATCCTTCCCCACCCTGTGTTTGGGGCAAAAACTGGTGGTAACGCCTTATTGGCGCAAAGAGGCCATTACGCCGGGGAAAAAAGCGCTTTTTATTTCCCCCGGCCAGGCCTTCGGCACCGGAGACCATGCCACCACTGCCCTTTGCGCGGAGCTATTGGAAAAATACATGCGGCCGGGCTGCAAGGTAGCGGATGTGGGCTGCGGCAGCGGTATTTTGGCTATAGCCGCCCTTAAACTGGGCGCGGCCCGGGCATTGGCTATAGACAATGATCCCCTTTGCGCCGCCAGTATAGCCGAACACCGCGCCATCAACAGCCTTACGGAAGTATCGTTGCCCTTTTTGGAAGGAGATATTCTGCTGGACGCGGCTGTGCAAAATGCTTGCCGCGTTTTTGCCCCAAAACTGCTGATATCCAATATAGTGGCCGACGTGGTGGCAAAGCTGGCCTTGCCTGTTTCCGCTATGCTGGTTCCGGGCGGAATATGGATATGCGGGGGCATACTGCGGGAAAAAGAACGGCAGGTGGCGGAGGCTTTGGCCGCAGCCCGCTGGCAGGTGCTGGAGCGCCGCCAAAGCGGAGAATGGCTGGTTTTTTGCTGCCGCGGGGAATAAAAAACTATGGATAAAACCTTTATTATTTATAGCTTTGGCTGCAAAGTTAATCAGGAGGAAGGGGAAGGGCTGGCCGCGCTGTTTGCCGCGCAGGGATGGCAGGAGGCCGCGCCCGGTACTTCCGCATTGCTTTATATAGTCAACGCCTGCGCGGTAACGCAGACGGCGGAAAAAAAGGCCCGCGCCTTGATTCGCCGCTTGCGGCGGGAGCATCCCCTATCGCTGCTGGCGGTGACAGGCTGCTATGCCCAGGTAGCGACGGAACAAATAGGTTCGCTGGCCGCCGCGGATATAATCGCCGGGTTGAACGAGCGCGCTGCTCTACCCGCCCTGGCGGAGCAGTGCATGGAAGAAGGGCGGCCACTTATAAAGGTTTCCGGCGCGGCCGCAAGTACAGCCTTTATTGCTTTGGGCCCACCGCAGCGGCAAAAACGGGCCCGCGCTTATCTCAAAATAGAGGACGGCTGTGGCCAATTCTGTCATTATTGCATAATACCGCTGGCACGCGGCCCGGTGCGCTCCTTGCCGTTTAGGGAAGCTATAGCCGGGGCACAAGAGCTTATAAGCGCCGGCCATCAGGAAGTGGTGCTTTCCGGCATCCATATAGGCGCCTACGGAGAAGACCTGGGGCCGGGGCAAGACCTTGCGGCCTTGATAAAAGGCATACTTGCTCTTCCCGGAAAATTCCGTTTGCGTTTAGGCTCCATAGAGCCGCAACAGTTTGGCCCGGAGCTTTTGCGCTTGTGGTCGTCCGGGCAGCGTATTTGCCCGCACCTGCATATACCGCTGCAATCCGGCAGCGACAGCGTGCTTTGCGCCATGAACAGAAATTACCGGACGGCAGGTTACGCGGCTTTGCTGGGCAAATTGCGGGCCTTACGGCCCGGCTGCGCCATCACCACCGATGTGATGACCGGCTATCCGGGGGAAACGCCGGATGACTTTGCCGCCACCCTTGCTTTTTGTAAGCAAATGGCTTTTTCCCGTATGCATATATTCCCCTATTCCAGGCGGCCCGGCACCGTGGCGGCCGCTTTGCCACATCAGATACCCCGGCAGGAAAAAGAGCGTAGAACCGCGTTTTTGGGGGAGTTGGCCGCCGCCCTTGCCGCCGCTTACGCTACCGGCTATACCGGGGCAAAGCTGGAATAT
>WRIA01000184.1 GCA_009782975.1 Clostridiales bacterium | reverse complement strand
CAACGCCAGCCGGATCGTACCTCCCGCATACTTGCCCTGCACC
The DNA here is from genome assembly GCA_009782975.1 of Clostridiales bacterium. Next base: position 2,707 of record WRIA01000184.1, on the reverse strand, counting down.
AAACAGGCCTGGATCGCCTGCATATTGCGGAGCAGCTTTCCGTTACCTTAAGCGAGGTGGATCTGGTGCTGGGCATAGCAAAACAAAGGGTCTAGCCCGCGCAAAAGACCCTTACCGTTGCGCCCTAAAAATAAGCTTATGATCTTATAAAATAAGCTTACGATTTTGTAAAACGGGCTTATGATTTTAAAAAATAAGCTTATGATTTTATAAAATGGGCTTATGATTTTTGAAAATAAGCTTATGATTTTTGAAAATAAGCTTATGATTTTGCAAAACAGGCTTATGATCTTTAAAAACCATAAGCCCGTTTTTTTGTTTTGCGGCGCGCCCTATACGGTTTCCCGTTCTTTTAAGGCTTTTATCTGCGCCTTTATTTTCTTTATTGCCCAATCGTAGTGGCTTGGCGCCACGGAAACGCAGTAACCGCCCAGGTTGGAGGCCCCTGTCCACGGGAAGTGTTTTTTCTCGAACAGTTCCGTATCGGAAAAACTGTCTATCAAAAGCATTACCGCCCCGTGGCTTTCCTTCAGCATCTGTACCGATTTTTCGTAAGCGGTGGTCTGATGCTTCTTCCAAAAGCCTGCGTTCATATCGCCGTAGGTTTTCCAGTTATAGGGTTCCGGTAAAAACGGCCTGCTATTGCCGCTTTGGTTGTGTTTTACCCAATCCAGCAAAAGCTTATGCCACTCGTACAGGTGTATCAACACATCCCGAAGGTTTTTATCCCGCTCCCAGTGCGCTTCTTTGCCGGCTTTTTTCGCGTCGAAACAAAACACGGCGTTACGTTCACTTTCCGGCATCGCGTCTATCAAAGCCCACATCTTTTCGAACTGCGTATTGGCGGCAGCTAAAAGCCCGGCCTTTGTTGTCGGTCTCGGCATATCTTTACCTCTCTTCCCGTTAAACGATAATGTACCGCGCAAGGCTTATACTGCCTGCCGGTCCTGTTAAATTATATCACACAAGCCCGCCCCGAACAATGTTTGCTTCTTATTAAAAAAATCTACTGTTTTTTAATAAAGTTTACACAAAAAATCACGTTATAATAAGCATAAGGATACGTCCGCAAAAACTGTAAACCGGGAGGAAATATATGATACGCAGCCATTATATAGCCGCCAGCGGTATGATGCTTCAGCGCCGCAAAATGGAAGTCATTACAAATAACATAGTAAATGTGGAAACCAGCGGCTATAAAAGGGATAACCTTATCTCCCGCAGCTTTGACGATGTGATGATACAGCGCATCCACGACAATAACGGCGGCATTGCCCCCCATCGCATAGTAAACCGCCGGCGTAATGTGGGGCCTTTGGATTTCGGCGTTCATGTGGATTTTATAGATACCGATTATTCCCAGGGGTATCTGGAGACTACCGAATTACCCACCGACTTTGCCCTTATAGGCGACGCCTACTTTGTGCTGGAGACCCCCGCCGGAACGCGCTACAGCCGCGCCGGGGCGCTTAACGTAGACCCGGAAGGCTACCTTTGCAACGCGGACGGCTTTTATGTGCAGGGCTTAAACGGGCGCATACATACCGGCGGTCTGGATTTTGTGGTAAACGAGATAGGCGATATAACCGTGGACGGCGAGTATATAGATACCTTTGCCCTGGTGGATTTCGAGACCCCGGCCGATTTGCGTAAGCAGGGCCATAACTTGTTCCTTTCCCCGGAGGGCGCGGCGCGGCCTGCCACGGATATCCGCATACGCCAATATACCCTGGAAATGTCCAATGTGGAGATTTCCAGGGAGATGGTGGATATGATGATGGTCTATCGCGCTTACGAGACCAACCAGCGCATACTTACCATGTTGGACGAGACCGTGGGCAAAGCTGTTAATGATATCGCCCGCTTCCGATAATACGCTACAGTAAAGGAGGATGACCGCTAATGTTCGAAGCGATGTTAAGCGCCGCCAGCGGCCTTATGGGACAGCAAAGACGTATAGATACCATCGCCGATAATCTGGCCAATGTGAACACCGCCGCCCATAAGGCTTCCCGTCTTAATTTCAAGGATATGATCTATGTGGACGGGCGCTATCCCTATAGGGACGCTCCCTTAAATCAACAGAAGGGGCATGGAGTTCTAACCGCCTCAATTTCCCGGAATTTCGCCACCGGCAGTTTAAGCGGCACCGAGCGCGAGCTGGATTTTGCCCTGGAGGGCGAGGGCTTCTTTATGACGCTCTCCCCGGACGGCAATATCAACTATACCCGCCAGGGTAATTTTTACTTGAGCACTATGGAAGGGCAGATGTATTTGGTCAATTCCCAGGGGCATTTTGTGCTGGACGACGAGGGCGTCCCCATCATCCTGCCGGATGATGCAAGTAGCCTTACCCTGAACAGCGAAGGAGAGATCACCTTTAGCGGGCCGGATGGTTTTGTGGAAGACGGCGGCGCGGGTATACAGGCAGCGGATTTAGTCGCGGCGGACATGATCGCCCAGGCCGAACACGATCCCGATGCCTGCTCACGTGCGCTTGTTCCAAGCATGGAAATAGCCGAACAAATCGTCACGGCCCTTGAACGGCAGCTTCGGACACTGTCCACTGCCGAAACCGCCTCTGCTTCGCTGGAATCCGGCGGCGTTATTATCATCTACAAAGACAGAGAAGAAGCGGTACGCATTGCCAATACAATCGCCCCGGAGCATCTGGAACTACAAACTGCCGATACGGAAAGCTGGATTC
>WRIA01000183.1 GCA_009782975.1 Clostridiales bacterium | reverse complement strand
AATTATGAGCGATATAGCTGTTATATATAGCTCCAAACACGGCCATACCAAACGTTACGCGGAATGGATAGCCCAAGCTCTTAACGCCGAATTATTGAAAGCGTCCGCTGTAAAACCAGCCCAATTAGCCTCCTTTGGCCTGATAGTCTATGGCGGCCCTCTTTACGCAGGCGGTATAGACGGCATAAAACTGGTAACAAAAAACCCCTGCAAATCGCTGGTTATCTTTACGGTAGGGCTTGCCGACCCCGCAACAACGGATTACACTACTATCTTAAACAAAAACTTTTCCGGGGCGTTTTTAGCCAAAACCGGGGTATTCCATTTGCGCGGCGGCCTGGATCATAAAAATTTAGGGCCTATACACAAGATGATCATCGGAATGGTGCGGAAAGTGGCGTTGAAAAAAGACGCCTCGGAGCGCACGGAGGAAGAAGAGCTGTTTTTGCAGGCTTATAACACAAAAATCGACTTCACCGATAAAAACACCATCCTACCTCTGGTAAATCATATAAACAGCATTATAGAGGGAGCCTGATACATAATGGACGAAATAAAAAAATTGGCCGAACTCGACGAAAAGCAGCTTGATAAAGCTATATACATATTTATCGACGGCTTTTACAATGTTATGTCCTCAATTTCCAAAGATAAAGAAGCTTTACATATGCTTTTCAAAAAATCTTTCGATTTTGATATGACATATGCCTATCTGCAAAACGGCGAAGCTGTGGGCTTTTTAGGCTTGGGGGATCATCAAAAGCGCCCCATAAAGCTGAATGTTGAAATCTTTATGGAGATAATGGGCGGATTCGCGGGCAAGGTTTCATACAAAGCTATGAGTGCGGCTATGGAAAAGCCGAATGTAAGCAGCTCCGAAGAGATTTATATTGACTATATAGCAGTAGCCCCCGAACTTAGGGGTAAAGGCATAGGAACAAAATTTTTAGAATATATCCGCGGCACTTTGGGTTACAAAATCATCGAACTTGAAGTGTTTTCGAAAAACCCGCGAGCAATTAAGCTGTACGAAAGAGAAGGTTTTAAGGTTAAAAAGGTAAAAACCGATTTTATGATGATTTTACAAGGTCAGGGCAGGCGTATTCTTATGAGATTAGAAGCAGATTGACCCAAAAAAACGGCAGAGTAAAAAACACCGCCGATGTTTCACGTGAAACATTGGGGTTTTACGCCGGTATAAACCGGCAGCACAGGCAGTATGGCAGAGCTGTTGGCGTATGTTTCACGTGAAACATCCGTTGCGTCAGGGGGTAAAATCAAAAATAATACGCAAGCAGCAGATCCAGCATACGGCCATAGCTTTTTACGCCATCCGGCTGGTCGTTGGCCTTTAGATAATGATCGTTAACATTACGGGAAAGCTCCGCCGCCGGGCCGGCAAAGGCCTGCCAATAGATGGCGTTACGATGCATATCCCGGCTTACCTGTGCGGGCAAACCGTCGATAAGCTCTTTGTATTCCCCGGAAGGTATTTCCCCATACAGCGCGTTAAGAGCATAAGTTAAAGCGGTAAGCTGGCCGCTGTAGTAAAGGCCCGGGTTGCCGCTGCCCTCGCAAGCCAGATAAGCTATAAAATTTGCCTCGTCCTCCCTGGCATAACCGCAAAGATGCGCCAGCTCGTGACAGATGCTGAACGGCAACTCTGTAGGGGGCATATCCCGGTTGTAGTTGGCTTCCACAGTAAATGGGGAATATACGCCCGCTATATGCAAGTAAGAGAGGGCTCTGGAACATATTACAGCCTTGGGCAGGGGATAATAGGCTTTAAGCGGCCCGTACTCGCCGCCCAGACGCCCCATGGCCATACGCCCTTCTTCCCCCGGGTCTTCCGATAATATAAAATATCCCCGGGCATCCGTTTGTATGTCTTCCGCCGCTAAAGCGGCTTTTTCGTTAAGCAGCGTAAACAACGACCGCAACTCCCGCGCGGAATAAGGGCGCGGCTCCAGCCCCAGGGCGGCGGACAAAGGGGCCCGGCTGTAATTGATGCCGCAGGTAAGGGTATATATCAGCAACAAGGTACAGCAGGCTGCGGCCAGGGGCGGCCATACCGCCTTGCGCCCTCCCGTGGTTTGGCCGCGCACCGCCTGTACTACGCTCCACAGCAAAAACAGCGGCAACCCGGCGGCTGTTAAAGCTATCAACATCTCTAATACGGAGAAGGGCAACGGGGAAAACAGCCGCCCCAGGGTATTGGGAAACAGTGGAAACAGGCGGCTTGCGTACCACTCGGCAAAGACAGCGCTACGCCGCGCAACAATAAGCAGCGCGGCATTTGCGGCCAGTGTAAGCAGGCAGTACAATAGTGTAGCCCGGCGTTTTTTATTCGTAGGGATCAGCCTCCCAAGCTAAAAACCGCTTTTTAGATGAATATATCATAAACAAAACCCTTTGTAAACGCCTTTTATCTCTTGTTTTTTAACGCTTTTTATTATATTATTTATATATCCGGGCCGTTAAAGCCACTACCCACAATTTTTAGCCGGAAACGGAATATCCGGAACAGTAATGTTTTACGGTGGATCGCGGGCCCTTAATGACCTGACCGTTTGCTGCATTTTGTCTTGTGACTTTTGTTTTGGAGGTGTGTGATATGCTGGAAATACCGGAAAGCCGTGTGTTGGCCGCGCAGATAGGCAAAACACTGTGCGGTAAAACAATAACAGAGGCGCGTGCGGCATCTTCCCCCCATGGTCTGGCCTGGTACAGAGGAGACCCGGCCGCTTACGACG
>WRIA01000182.1 GCA_009782975.1 Clostridiales bacterium | reverse complement strand
AGCTTCTTTTGTTGTGCATGGCATTGGCCGTGTTATCGTTTAGCGCCTGCAAAAAACAGGTTGCCCAGACTACTCAAACGGAACAGGTCCCGACTACCCCGCTTAAGGTGGGTGTAATGCAGGGATCCGATCAGACTCTGCCTTTCATGATTGCCCGGGATCGGGGTTATTTTGAGCAGGAAGGGGTTAATTTGGAGCTTATCGCCTTTTCCAATCCCCAGGATCGGGATTCGGCAGAGCAGTCCGGCCAGTTGGACGGAGGTACTCAGAATATACTGACCACAGCCCTCATGGTTGCGGGTGGTTTTGATTTTAAAATTACCGGCGCGGTGCAAAAAGAAGCCTACTTTACGATAAACAGCCTGAAAACCTGGCCGGGCGTTACCCAGCGCACCGGAGTGTATTCCACGCTGAACAGCGCCGGAACCAGAGGCAGCAGAACCATGACTGGCGTGTATCTCGATGAATTATTCAGAGATGTTGTGAAGTTAAAAGCCGAAGCGCAAAGCATAAGGGTTACAGCCGGCGACGGGTACTACTTTGAGTTTAATTTAGACGACAAGGTATCTACTATGGACGCTTATACCAGTTTTGCGGGGAACTTTAAGGCGGAGGTTCCGGGCGTTAAGTTTGCGGACAGGGACGGCAATAAGCTTATGCTGGCCTGGGAGGGTTCCTCCGGACGGGGCGCGGTGGAGCCGGGCACATTGCGGCTGGTGGTGGGGCAAGGCAACGAAAAGGACGGGGAAAACGACCACAAAATAAATCTTCCTATGTGGGTCAGCAATATCGTCAGCATAACGGTAAACTCCGCTGCTGTTAAGCCGGGAACAGGAACGCAAGGCTCCTATCAGGGTTCCGTAACGCAGGAAACAGCGGAGGCGGAAATTACCCTTACGCTTAAAGCCAATGTTTCGGTGGAAGATGGCGTGGCCTCCGCCGCTAATACGGCGGAGGAAGTACGCAAGGCGCTGGCCGATACCGGCGGGCAGGCAACAGCCGCAAAAGTGCTGCTGGTAAACGCCGCAACGCAGGATTATACAACAAAGACCTTATATACCCTGCCCGCCGATGCCCTACGCCTTTTAACGGAGGACGGGCATACCGGCCTGGAGCTTATTACGGATCAGGGCAGCCTAATACTTAGCGCCGCTTTACTTAAGCATTTGGATACCGGCGGCAAGGAACCGCTGGTAATACAGATGGAAAAAGCGGACGCCAAAGCAATAGGCGATCTGGCGGCGGTGGATATAACCATACTAATGGGAGAAAAGGCCGTAAGCAGCTTCGACGGCATACTGTTAAAAGCGGATATACCCTTTTTCCCCGCGGCCTCCATGCAAAAAGAAGGGCTGGTAGTCTTTAATATAGGCGAAGACGGTGCCAAAAACCTTATAAAGCTTTCCGCATATGACTCCGGCAGCAAAAGCATGAAGATAGGCCTGACACATCTTAGCAAATACTCCATCGGCTACGCTCCCTTAACCTTCGGGGATATAAGCGGGCACTGGGGCAGCAGCCACATAGAGTTTTTGGCCTCCCGCCGCATAGTAAACGGCCGCAAAAACGAATACTTTGATCCCGAAGGTAAGGTTACCCGCGCCGAGTTCCTTAAGATGCTGGCGGAAGCCGTGGATGGCATAGAAATAGCTGGCGCTGCCGATTCCGGTTTTTCCGATGTGCCGGATAACGCCTGGTACGCCGGATATGTTAAATGGGCGGCCGGTTTAGGTATAGTACAGGGTAATACGGACGGCACCTTTAGGCCCGACGGCCTTATCACCAGGGAACAGATGGCCGCCATGACGGAACGCTTTATCCGGGCCATGAAGTTAGAACTTAAGGCAAATCAAACCGCAACGGAATTCACCGACCGGGAGCAAATAAGCGCCTTTGCCGGCGGGGCCATAAAGGCCATGCAGCAATACGGCATAATGCAGGGCAACCCGGACGGCTCCTTCAACCCTAAAGGCCAGGCTACCCGCGCCGAGGCAGCCAAGGTAATAAGCATCTTCATAGAGGCTGTGCTAAGATAAAATGTTCGGCCATATAACAAACCACTCAATATCCTGTATAATAATGTGTACAGTGTATTTTACAGTTCTATAAAGGGGAGTGTTACTATGAAACGGTTTGCCCGCTGTCTGGGCTTATTGCTTCTGGCAGCGGCTGTGCTGCTGATACCGGCGCCTTTGGCCCGCGCCGTAAGCGAGACGCTTACCATAAAGGGGGATGGCGTGGAAAGGGAGCTTACCTATAGCCGCGCCGAACTGGAAGCTATTACGCCGGTTAGGGAACGGCATACCTATTCCCTGGCCAATAACTTCCCCACGGAAAAAACCGAATATGCCGCCGGAATATCCCTATCCTATCTGCTGGAGCAGGCGGGGTTAAAAGACACGGCGCGCTTGCTTACCTTTACCGCTTCGGATGGCTATAAGCGGGAGTTCACTGTGGAGGAACTGCTGTATGCGCCACGTTATTATTTCCCCAAAGAAGGAGAAAAACAGCCCGTACCGGCATTGATCTGCCTGCAAAGCAGCGCAAACGGCTTCGAAGGCCTTAATGACACGGAATTTAAGCTGATAATGGGTCAGCGGGCCAAAGGCGAGCAGACCAACCCCTGGTTCGTAAAAAATCTATCCTTGATAGAGGTAAGCTGCGAAAAGCCGGAGCAATGGCCGCAGGTCACTTTCGACCGTGTTTCCGGGCCGGATGGCGTAACACTGCAATTATCCCACGAAAACATAAATGCCGTA
>WRIA01000181.1 GCA_009782975.1 Clostridiales bacterium | reverse complement strand
GGATAAAGTTAAAATTATGCAGGAAAACTGGATAGGTCGCAGCGAGGGCGCGCATATAGAATTCACCAGCGAGGCCGGGGATCCACTGCCGGTGTTCACCACCCGCCATGACACCATATACGGTGTCACCTATATGGTGCTGGCCCCGGAGCATCCTTTGGTGGCCAAGCTGACCCGGGGCACGGAGTATGAACAGCCGGTCAAAGATTTCGTAAAAAGGGTGGCGCAGCTCTCCGCCATAGAGCGCACCAGCGCTACACTGGAAAAAGAGGGTATGTTCATCGGCGCTTATGCCGTAAACCCGGTAACACAGGAGCGTATACCTATCTGGATAACAAATTATGTGCTGTACGAATACGGCACGGGGGCGGTTATGGGCGTACCCGGCCACGACCAGCGGGATTTCGATTTTGCCAAAAAGTACGGGCATAAGATAACCCCGGTGGTAGCGGCGCCCGGTTGGAGTGGCGGAGAGCTGACCGAAGCCTACGAGGGTTACGAGGGCAAGGCCATCAACTCTTTGCTTATAGATGGGCTTGCCACACCGCAGGCTAAGGAACGCATGGCCGAATATCTGGAACAAAAAGGCATCGGCCGCCGCGTGGTCAATTACCGCCTGCGGGATTGGCTTATATCCCGCCAGCGCTATTGGGGGGCGCCTATCCCCATAGTCTATTGCGAAAAATGCGGGGCGCAGCCTGTGCCGGAAGCGGATCTGCCGGTGCTTTTGCCAACGGATGTGGAATTTAACCCCCAAGGGGAAAGCCCATTAAAGACCAGTGCCAGCTTTGCTAAGGCTACCTGTCCTGTCTGCGGTGGCCCGGCCAGGCGGGAAATGGATACAATGGATACCTTCGTCTGCTCCAGCTGGTATTTTCTGCGCTTTTGCGATCCTAAAAACGAGAACGAAGCCTTTGCCCGGGATAAAGTGGAGCATTGGATGCCGGTAGATCAGTATGTGGGCGGTGTGGAGCACGCCATACTGCATTTGATGTACGCGCGTTTTTTCGCCAAGGCTCTTACCGACGCAGGCCTTATGGATTGCGACGAACCCTTTACCAACCTTCTGACCCAGGGCATGGTGCTTAAGGACGGGGCAAAAATGAGCAAGAGCCTGGGTAATGTGGTTAGCCCGGAGGATATTATAGCCCGTTACGGCGCGGATACGGCCCGGTTGTTCATTTTGTTCGCCGCGCCGCCGGAACGGGATCTGGAATGGAACGATACCGCTGTGGAGGGCTGTTACCGTTTTCTTAACAGAGTATGGCGGCTGGTTACGCAGATAACAGAAAGGGATGATACCGCTTCCCTTGCAGCAGAGCTAAACGAGGCGGACAGGGATTTACGCCGGGCTATACACGGAGCGGTAAAAAAGGTTACGGAGGATATCTCCGGGCGTTTCAACTTCAATACCGCCATTTCCGCAGTTATGGAGCTTGTTAACAGTATGTATGCCTATATAGCGCTGCCACAGGCCCAAGGCGTGCTGCTGCAAGAGGGGGCGGAATTGCTGCTGCTTTGCCTGGCACCCTTCGCGCCCCATATAGCGGAGGAGCTATGGAGCTGCCTGGGGCATAAGCAAAGCATACATTTACAGCCCTGGCCAAAATATGATGCACAGGCGCTTACCCAGGATACGGTGGAAATAGCAATACAGGTGAACGGCAAGATCAAGGCCCGTCTTACCGTGCCGGCCCAAATCGGCGCCGCCGCTTTGCAGTCTTTGGTGCGGGAACATAAGGATTACGCCCTCTGGCTTGGCGGTAAGGAAGCGGCCAAGGTAGTCGCTATACCGGGGCGGTTGGTCAATATCGTGGTAAAAGGATAGTTGTAAATCAAGGAGTTCCTATGAATAAAATAGGTTTCGACAAAGACCTGTATATGGAGCTACAGACCAAGTATATCCGTGAGCGCATCGAACGATTCGATAACAAGCTCTACCTGGAATTTGGCGGCAAGCTTTTCGACGACTACCATGCCGCGCGGGTATTGCCCGGCTTCGACGCCAACGGCAAGGCCAAGCTGTTGCAGCAATTGCGGGATATAGCGGAGATAATCTTCACCATCTCCGCCCCGGCCATAGAAAGCTCTAAAATACGGGCGGATATCGGCATCACCTACGATATGGACGTGCTGCGCCTAATAGATAACCTTTCCGCTTTGGGGCTGGATATCAACTCCGTGGTGATAACGCAGTTTACCGGCCAGCCGTTGGCCGCGGCCTTCCGCAAGCGGCTGGATTGGCGCGGCATCCGTGTTTACCTGCACGAACTGACCAAGGGCTACCCCACCGATGTGGAGACCATAGTAAGCGAGGACGGTTACGGCGCCAACCCCTATATAGAGACCACGCGGCCTTTGGTGGTTGTCACGGCTCCCGGCCCAGGCTCCGGCAAAATGGCTACCTGTCTGGCGCAGATATATCAAGAGCAAAAACGCGGCGTTATGGCCGGTTACGCCAAATTCGAGACCTTCCCTATATGGAATTTGCCGCTAAAACATCCGGTCAACCTGGCCTACGAGGCGGCCACGGCAGATCTGCGTGACGTAAACGCCATAGATCCCTATCATCTGGAAGCTTATGGCGAGACCACAGTGAATTATAACCGCGATATAGAGGTTTTTCCGTTGCTTAAGGCTGTGCTGGGCAAGATGGGCAGCGGCGAAGTCTATAGATCCCCCACCGATATGGGCGTTAATATGGCCGGTCGCGCAATCACCGACGACGATGCGGTGCGAGACGCTGCCGGGCAGGAGATCATCCG
>WRIA01000180.1 GCA_009782975.1 Clostridiales bacterium | reverse complement strand
CAAAGGCTGCCGGAAGCAGGCAGGGGGATAAACGGCGCAGCGTCTGGTGGTGAAGGCTGTTTACCATCAGGCTTTCGGCCCCCAAAAGTTCCCCCAGTACAGGGGATACTATCTGCACGGCATGGGTGGCCTGCTCCGCCGGTTCCCGCTGCCGGTGCGGCAGGGTACTGGCGGGCCGGTAACGCAGATCCTGCCACAGGCTGCCGTAAAGCGCCACATTAAGCAATTGCAGGCCGCGGCAGACAGCTAAAAGGGGCAAGCGGTGCTGCCATGCTTCGCGGGCCAGCGCAAGCTCCCATACATCGCGGCCGGCTTCGGCTTCGCCCAGGCCAGGCAGGGGCGTTTCCCCGTAATGCCGCGGCTCTATATCCGCGCCACCCGCCAGTAAAAGCCCGTCCAAAGGCGCCAGCATCTCCGGGGCCAGGGCCGGGTCCAAGACGGGCAAGGCCAGGGGTAATGCCCCGGATTGCTCCAGGGCACGGTAGTATTGCCGCCGCAGGCTTCCGCCGTAATCAGCGGTCTCGTTCATGGTAATGCCTATTACAGGACGCATAAAAACCCTCCCGACCCCACTATTGCATTTTAAACAGGTTTATGCTACAATCAAAGCATCAGTTTGTATTTGCTTGTATAACAAGCGGGAGAGGTCTGATAAAACAGTGGAACCCGTTCCTTTAGACGAAGGCGAACTACAGGCAGGGTCGATGGCATACACGCTGTCCGCAGGCTTATTAAGCCTGTTAGCAGGCGTGTTTTTTAATCGTCGTATAGGGTATATTATAAACAGGAGTTGAATTTTTTGTGGATGATTCTGCCTTTGGCATCAGTTTAATACTGCTGGCTTTGCTGCTTTTAAGCGCTTATTTTTCCGCCAGCGAGACTGCTTTTACCGGCCTTAACCGCACCCGGCTTAAAGCTATGTCCAATATGGGCGAAAGCAAGGCTACCCGTGCCCTGCGCCTGCTGGACGATTATGACCGCCTGCTTTCCACCACCCTTATAGGCTGCAATATCGTAAACATAGTGGCCGCATCCCTGGCTACCGTGCTGTTCACCGGCTTTTTTCCTAAAAACGGAGTGCTTATCTCCACCATAGTGATGACCCTGCTGGTGCTGGTGATAGGCGAGATAACACCCAAAAGCCTGGCTAAGGAGGCGCCGTTGCGCTTTGCCATAGCTACCGCGCCCTTTATCCGTTTCTTTATCTTTATACTTAGCCCCTTAAGTTTTATCTTTGGGCTATGGCAAAGCATAGTAAGCAGGCTATTTGCCATAAACGATCACGAAAGCCCGGCGGAGGAGGAATTGCTGACCATTGTAGACGAGGCGGAGGCCGGCGGGGATATCGACCCGCTGGAAGGGGAGCTTATACGCTCGGCCATCGAATTCAACGACCTGGATGTGGAGGATATCCTTACCCCCCGCGTCAATGTGGTGGCCGTGCCGGAAAACGCCACCATGGATACGGTAGAGGAAGTCTTTGTGGCCAACCGTTTTTCGCGCCTGCCTGTTTATAAAAATTCCATCGACAGCATCATAGGTGTTATACACGAAAAAGATTTTATGGCCGAGATGCATTATGGCCGCGCGGACATAAAACCCATAATCAAAAAGGTGCTTTATGCCAGCCCCAGCATGAAGATATCTACCCTGCTCCGCTCCTTGCAGCGGGAAAAGATGCATCTGGCCGTGATAATAGACGAATTCGGCGGCACCGAGGGCATAGTTACGCTGGAGGATATATTGGAAGAACTGGTAGGGGAGATCTGGGACGAGCACGACGAGGTGATAGAACCTATTGTACAAACCGGCGAGGGCCGCTTTACCGCCGGCGGCGACGCCAATATGGAAGATGTATTCGATATTTTAGGCATAGATACCTTCCACATGGATTACGATGCCATAACCTTAGGCGGCTGGCTGATAGAGCAATTGGATAAGATCCCGCAAACCGGCGAGACACTACGCTACCAGGAGGTGGAATTTGCGGTGCGGGAGGCGGACGAAAAAATGGTCAAGCAGGTGGACATAACCGTGCTTAACAGCGCGGAACAAGCGGAAGAGTAGGGCGTACATACCTTCTGGAGCGATGCTTAAGTATCTTCTTTACCTGTTGATATTGCCCTTTATACAGTATAGGAGGAAAAGCCATGCAAAACATACAGACCATGAAAAATATGCAGGAGTTATTGGATCATATAGTGGAGGAATGCCGGCCCTTTACCGCCGAGGGCAAGCTGGCAAATTATATCCCGCGTCTGGCCGAGGCCGACCCTGACCACCTGGGCGCTTATATCATGGATCTGGATGGCCGGGGCTGCGGCGCAGGGGATTGGCAACGTAAGATCACCATACAGAGCATCGTTAAGGTAGCGGTATTTATGGCGGCTCTTTCAGAGATGCCCCTTACGCAAATAACCCGTTTTTTAAGCCTTAACGCTACGGCGGAAAGCTTCAATTCCCTAAGCGAACTGGAAAAGCAAAACGCCCACAAACCCTTGAACCCCTACATCAATTCCGGGGCTATGGTCGGCATATCTTTGCTTTCCGGCAATTTAAAGCAGCGCTGGAACAAAATATTCGGCCTGTTGCAGCGCGTTACGGGCAATAGCGATCTCACTGTGGACGAGGCGGCCTTCCGCTCCGAAAAGGCCACCGGCAACCGCAACCGCGCCATAGCCTATTTTATGCTTAGCACTAACATAATAAAGGATAAAGATGTAGAGGCCATGCTGGATTTGTACTTCCGTCTTTGCTCCGTGGAGGTAG
>WRIA01000179.1 GCA_009782975.1 Clostridiales bacterium | reverse complement strand
TTTTGGCCGCGTAAATATTTTTTATTTTTTCCGCCTGGCGAAGCATCTTTCGGCGCACCTCAAGGGGGGCTAAAACCTCCGCCGCCGCGCCGAAAGACAGTATATATTCATAAAGCCACTGATCCTCGGGCAGATCAATGGTCACAATGTACGAGCCATCCTCGTTTATTATTATATCCTTTTCTTCAAATTCGTCATAAATACGATAGGCCGCTTGAGGCATAATGCGTAATTTTACCTTTATAAAAGAGGGCGGCAAACATACGGGTGTTTCGGCCTTTGGTATGCGGAATTCTTTGCCGTTAAATGCTTCCTCCAGCACTTCTACACTGCTCATGCGGCTTACTTTGAATGTACGGTAATCCTGCCTTGTAAGGCAAAAAGCCTGTAAATACCAGGCCGTAGATTTAAACAGCAGCTTAAGCGGACAGACCCGGCGCTGCGATGCTTCTCCGCCGGAGTTGTAATAGGTAAAAGACACCGCCCTCTCGTTAAGCAGGGCGTTTTTTAGCGAAGCAAATTTGGCTTTATCCGCGGCGCTGTTGCCCCAGCGGGAAAAATCGGCCTCTATCCAATCTTTATCCTCTTTATCAAAAAGGCTGCGCAATCTGCTTAAGATCCCCTCCGTCTCCGCCTGCCTGGTAGCGGCCATGCTTTGCAGGGCAAAAAGTATCTGGTTTTGCTCGCTTTCCGATATGACGGTTTTGTTAAGCACATAGCTTTCGCGGATAAAAATACCGCCGCCTTTGCCCTGGGAGGTATAGACCGGTATGCCGGCCGACGAAAGCGTGTCTATATCCCGTAAGATGGTCCTGGGAGACACCTCAAAATGACCGGCCAGCTCCTTGGCGGTAAGGTTTTTGTGATCCATCAGCAGATACACTATCTCGAACAGCCTGTTTATTTGCATGGAAACACCCTCTTAACCATAAAAGATAAGAGCGCTCTTTCCGTTTAACGGCAAAAGCGCCCTTTATTCCGATTCCCGGTTGGCCAGATACCGCTCCAGCTTGCGTTTAACTCGCTGCAAGGCATTATCTATGGATTTTACATGGCGGTTAAGATCCCCTGCTATCTCCTGATAACTTTTGCCCTCCAGATAATACATCAGCACCTTCCATTCCAAAGAGCTTAGTATCTCCCCCATTTTGGTTTCTATATCGTCGAATTCCTCCCGGCTTATTATAAGCTCCTCCGGGTCGGTGATGCGCGTACCGGATATCACGTCCAGCAGCGTGCGGTCGCTGTCCTCGTCATAGATGGGCTTATTAAGGGAAACATAGGAGTTAAGGGGGATATGCTTTTGCCGGGTGGCCGTCTTTATGGCCGTAATGATCTGGCGGGTTATGCAAAGCTCGGCAAAGGCCCGGAAGGAGGAAAGCTTATCCGAGCGGAAATCGCGTATAGCTTTGTACAGCCCTATCATGCCCTCCTGTATGATGTCCTCTTTATCCGCGCCTATCAGAAAATAGGAGCGCGCCTTGGCCCGCACAAAATTTTTATATTTGTTGATAAGATATTCCTGGGCCTCTATGCTGCTTTCCCTCGCCAGCTCTACGACCTCTTCGTCCGTCATCATGGCAAAGGCGCTAATATAATCCTCCTGCTGCTGCTCGGCCATTCGCTCACCTCTAATCCACCTGTAGCTGCTATATCATTATAACCGAGAAAAAGGCGGTAAGTCAATACTTCAAAAAGACTTTATACTCCATGCCCGTTATCCGTTGACCGCTGTCTTTTTACCTCGTATAATAAGGCGGCGGCGGCGGCGCTTACGTTAAGCGAAGCCACGGGGCCACTTACCGGCAGGCTTACGCACAGATCGCAATGCCGCTTCAACAGCGGGGATATACCTTCTCCCTCCCCGCCCAGCACCAGCGCCAACGGCCCGCTTAAATCGGCTTGCCAGGAGGTCTGCCCGTCCATATCGGCGGCGGCCAGCCACAGCCCGGCCTGCTTTAAGGCGCGGGCGGTTTGAGTAAGGTTGGATACGCGGGCCAGTGGCATATGGGCGCTGGCCCCGGCGGAAGTTCTGGCCACCGTGGCCGTAAAAGCCGCGGAGCGCCGCTTGGGGATGATGATGCCATGAGCCCCGGCGCAAAGGGCGGTGCGCATAACAGCGCCCAGATTATGAGGATCCTCCACCCCGTCCAGCAGCAGCAACAGGGGCGGCTCGCCTTTTAAGCGCGCCGCTTCCAGCATATCTTCCGGCTCCGCGTAGCTAAAAGGGGAAAGCTCACAGGCCACGCCGCGATGATCCGGGCCCGCTATCTTAGCCAAACGCGCTTTGGGCAAAAACTGATACTGTACGCCGTTTTCGCGGCACTTTTTTATCACATCATTTAAAAAAGCGCCGTTTTGCCCCTCGGCTAGCAGAACGCGGTTTATAGTCTGCCCGGAGCGCAATGCCTCCAGTACCGCATTTTTGCCGCTTATCAAACCTTCCGGCATATCAGAAGGATGCGGGGCTTCCTTAACCGCGGCAGTGGCCGGTACCTTCCGCTGTTGTCTTGCTTCCGGCGTTTTTGCGGGCTGTGCCGCTTCTTCTGTTAGCCTGATTTCCGCGCCAAACGGCTCCTTGCCGCCGGATTCCGGCTCCTTTGGCAAAGGCCCCTTAGAGACGGGCATATCTTCGGTTTGCTGTTCCCCCATATGGGGGGCCGTATCAAGATATTCCGTATCATAACGGCCGCGAAGCCATTTATGCGGTATCTTTCCTTTGTACATAAGCTATCCTTTCCCTGTAACTACCAAAAACATCAACATTTTACGATAAAAAACGCAT
>WRIA01000178.1 GCA_009782975.1 Clostridiales bacterium | reverse complement strand
ATATTTGCGAACCTAAACATTTTATTTGTGAAGTTAAACATTTTATTCAGATATCTAAATATTATTTTTTATCTGTAATTTTCATTATACTGAACTGCATCTTTACCTTAAATATGCGTATCAGGGATTCGTCTATACGGCTTTCGCTTATACCGCCGCTTTCCACAGCGTTAAGCAACCCGTTAAAGGCCCGGCCTATATCCTGGGGCATAAGCAAAATATCCACCCCGGCCATCACCGCTTTTACAGCCGCTTCATCGGCTTCGCAATATTTTACCACCGCCCCCATATCCAAAGCATCCGTAATGACCGCGCCGGTAAACCCCATCTGATTTCTAAGTATCCTTGTAACGATCTCTTCCGAAAAAATGGCGGCTTCATCGCTGCCCGTAACATTGGGCAAGGATATATGCCCCACCATCACCAGCCCCGCCCCGGCCTCTATACCCATTTTAAAGGGCACAAGCTCGTAACCGTTAAGCCTTGTAGTGTCGTGGTCAGCAAAGGCCGGGCCGTAATGGCTATCCGCTTTGGTATCCCCATGCCCGGGAAAATGTTTAAGCGTGGCTATAATACCCTCGCCTTGCAGCCCTTTAACAAACTCTCCCACCATTTCCCCGGCAATTTTTGCGTCGCCGCTAAAGGCACGGGAGCCTATAACGGCGTTTTGCTTATTGGAGTTTATATCCGCCACCGGCGCAAAATTCAGGTTAAACCCCAGCTCCCTTAAGTTGATGCCTATCTTAGAACCTTGCCCGAAGGCCTGTTGGCTGTCGCCGGAGGAACCTATGCGGGAGGCGCCGGGAAGCTTTTCGTAGCCCAAGGCGGACAAGCGCGAAACAGTGCCTCCTTCCTCGTCTGTGGCGATGAAAAGCGGTATATCGCTTTTACTTTGCAGATCCGCTATAAGCTTGCTTGTTTGCGCTTTATCGTGCAGGTTTTCCCCAAATAATATAACGCCGCCTATATGATAGTTGCTTATAACTTCCCTCATATTGGCGTTTATAGATTTTACGCCCTGTGTATCGTCCCTGAAAGCGCAAATGAACATCTGCCCTATTTTTTCTTCCAGGGACATTTTGTTAATGCAGGCGCTTATATATTCCTCTGTGAGGTCAACGGCAGGCGCTTTATGCTCGGTTTCCGGTTCCGGTTTCTGTTCCGTTTCCGATTGCGGCGGCGTTTTCGCTACAAAACCTGTTTCGTCCTCCGGCCTTTTACCGCTATCCTGCGGGGTTTTTGCCGGGCCGCGCATAGCAAAAAATACCGCTAACAAAGCCCCCAGCATACATATAAGTAAAACGATCTTTTTCGCTTTTGGGCGGCCCATGGCAAAAACCCCTTTAATACAGCTATATTACTCATTATATCAGCTTTAAGCGCGGCTTACAAGCCGTACAGTATAGTCTTAACATACGGCATCATCCCCTATTCTCGCCTACGGCCACTTTTCCGCTTAATATAAAAATAACAGCCACACTATAGGTAGCTGTTATTTTTTGGTGACGCGTAGGGGATTCGAACCCCTGGATGCCAGCGTGAAAGGCTGGTGAGTTAAGCCGCTTCTCCAACGCGCCTATGGTGGCGGTGGCTGGATTTGAACCAGCGACGCCCCGGGTATGAGCCGAGTGCTCTGACCAACTGAGCTACACCGCCACGGCAAAAATGCTCACTTGCTAATTATGCCAAAAAGCCGGCAGACTGTCAATAGGTAAAATCAATAAATAATAGCTGACAGTTGTTAAATATTATGTAAAGGTACGCATAAGGCTTTGCGCCAGTAACTTTAAAGCCGCCTCTACAGATTTGGCGCGTATCTCGCCGCGATTGCCGCTAAAAATATGCCTTACCGCTATCTCTTGCCCCGCTGTGGCCAGGCCCAGATAAACCAGCCCGCAGGGTTTTTCCGGCGTGGCCCCGCCCGGCCCGGCTATACCGGTAATGGCCAGACCAATATCCGCCTTTGCCAGCTTTGCCACGCCGCGGGCCATAGCGCGTGCTGTCTCGGCGCTTACCGCGCCTTTTTCCTCAAGCGTTTGCCGCGCTACCTTAAGCAAGCGCTCCTTGGATTCGTTGCTGTAGGTTATAAGCCCGTAGCCAAAGCATTCCGAACAGCCCGGCACAGCGGTCAAGGCGGCGGTAAGCAGCCCGCCGGTGCAGGATTCCGCCACAGCCAACTGCAAATTTTTCTCCCGCAATAAAGATACTATGCGTTTTGGCAGCATACGGCCTCCTATTTTAAGAACCGGGCGCCTTTTTGGGCATAATCCGCCCCGGAAGCCACCGTTGCTATAAGGGCCATCCACAACACTATCCGCGTTATAATGTGGTAAAACGGCTGGGGCCAGAAATAAAGTGTTGCCAGCAGCAGCAGCAATATGCTTAAGGTCTGTAGCCCTGTTTTAAGCTTGCCCCAGGAAGAAGCCGCTATCACCACTCCCGCGTCCGCCGCCAGTATGCGCACGCCGCTTACGAATAATTCGCGGCATACTATAACTATCACCATCCAGGCCGGCAGGCGGGAAAGGGCCAGCAAAGCTATGTAGGCCGAGCAGATAAGCAGCTTGTCGGCCAAAGGGTCCAAAAATTTGCCCAGGGTAGTTACCTGGCCCCTGCGGCGGGCCAGCCGCCCGTCCAGCGCGTCGCTGCCCGCGGCCACCGCGAATATCAATGCAGACCAGATATCGTGGCCGGGGAATTGCCACAAAACAAGCAGTACAAACAGGGGTATCAACAGTACCCTGCCTATGGTGATCCGGTTGGGCAGATTTATCTCCCGCATATTCATTTT
>WRIA01000177.1 GCA_009782975.1 Clostridiales bacterium | reverse complement strand
TACAGTATTTCCCGTTCGCTGGCTTTTGCCAGATTTATTCTGCCGAAGGCCTCGCTGTCGTAGAATATATCCCCCTGCATGGGCAGATAACTGCGGTTGATACATTTTAGTATGGTGGATTTACCCGCGCCGGAAAGCCCCACTATACCGATAAACTCTCCCTTGTTCAGAGTCAGGCTGATGTTCTGGCAGGAGCTGATAGTAAGCCCCGGATTATGCAGATAAAAATTTTTTGCCAGGTTTACGATACTTAATATTTCCATGGCTACCTCCGGTATTCTATGCGGGAAGTCGCGTTGCCGTCCACAAACACATGGGTTATGACCGGATAACCGTCCAACATATCCACTATCATAAGATCCGCCTTCTTGCCCTTTTCTATGGAGCCGTAGTCCTTTTCTATACGCATGGCTTTGGCAGGGTTCAAGGTAGCCTTTGCCACCATTTTATGCAGGGGGATGTTATGCTTTGTATGCATATAGAACAGGCTGTTCAAAATCGCCGCAGGGTAATAATCCGAGCAAAGGATGTCGGCGCAATCCTTAAGTATAGCCTCCGCCGCTTTCATATTGCCGGAATGGGAACAGCCCCGTAAAATATTGGGCGACCCAACCACCGTAAAGAACCCCTGTTTTTTGGCACAAGCGGCTGTTTCTATGTTAATGGGAAATTCGCTGATATCCACGCCGATCTTTTTGTTCAGGGCAAGCTTTTCCTCTGTATCGTCATCGTGAGAGGCCACCGGTATATTTCGGGCATGAGCCATTTCGGCCAGTTCCCCCAGCTGCTTAAAAGAAAGACGGGGCTTGTTTTTATGATGTTCCATCACGCCCTCAAAACCCAGGGATTCTATCTCTTTTCCGTTATAACCGGAGACCGCGCTGCGGTAAACGGTAAGGTCGCTGTATTGGCCCTGACCGGGGCTATGATCCATAAAAGAGATAAGCTGAGTCATTTCCCTTTCTATCATATCCCGCGCTATATCGAAGGCTTCCATATTATCTATTTCTATACGCAGATGAAAGCGGTGATGTATCAAATGATTACGGGTATGTATGTTGGATATCAAATCGGCTATCTTTAACACATTTTCCTTTGTCCTAAGGGGCGATTTGCCGAAAAACTCATCTTTGAACAGGGAGATGGAATGGTATATGGTGGTTATGCCGGCGCCAAGCAGATCCCGCTCGCATACCTTAAGGGCAAACTCGAAATCCATTTGCGAGGTGGGCCGGGGCTGTATAAACTGCTCTATTTTGTCCGAGTGGACATCTATTATACCCGGTATTATATAACGCCCGTGAGCGTTTACCACCCTTTCCACATCTTCCACGCTATCCAGGCTATCGGCAAACCCGCATATCCTGTCGTGGTTCAAAAGCAATATCTTGCCTTCAATTATTTTATAGGGTGCTACTATTTTTCCGTTCTTTATGGCTATCACTTCTATTCCTCCTGCTAATGTTCTGCTTATAAGCCCCAGCTATTATTGTTGCGAAAACTGTTAAAAAACAACCGTTTTGTATTTATGTTCCGCCTGTACAGGTGTCTAAATAAGCGAGTGTACCAACTGTTGCGTATAAGCGTGCTGCGGGTCCTCCAGTATCTGGTCTGTAAGGCCGCTTTCCACTATCTTGCCGTCCAGCATAACAATAGTTCTGTCCGCCAGCATACGGATAACCGCTAAATCATGAGAAACCAGCAGTATGGAGATACCGTAGCGGGCTTTTATCCTGCGTATAAGATCCAGCACCTTGGCCTGCACAGATAGATCCAGCCCCGTAGTTACCTCGTCCAGCAGCAGCAAGGCCGGATTATTTGCCAAGGCTTTGGATATCTGCACGCGCTGTTGCATACCGCCGGAAAAATTTTTAGGCGCTTCCGCCATCCGGCTGGTCATAATTTCCACGGCCTCCAAAAGCTCCGTGGCGCGTTCTGTCATTTTTTTGGCGTTGCGGCTACCCGCGGCTATGATCTTTTCCGCTATATTGGAGGCGGCGGAATAATCCATGCGCAGACCCATCACCGGGTTTTGATAGACCATGCCCATGATATTATTTTTTATCATACGCTGTTCGGCCGCGCTGGCCTCCCACATATTATTTTCGCCGTTCTTGTAATCTCGCAATACGGCGCTGCCCGCGGTGGGGATAAAATCGAAGTATAGAGTCCTCATAAGCGTGGTTTTGCCGGAGCCGCTTTCCCCCACTATGCCCAAGACCTCCCCGGGGTAGACATCCAGAGAAATGTCATTAGCCGCCCAAACAGCGCCACATGCCATGCAGCGGTTTTTTTCCATGCTGGTTTCGCAGGCCGGGCAACCGTCACCGTAGCGGACAACCAGGTTTTTTACGGATAATACCGGCGTTTCATTCAGATACACGGCTTTGGACCTCCTGACAATACGAGGTATCGGAGCATTGATAAAACTTGCCGCCGGTTTGAGCGTCGAACATCTCGTCCAGATAGGTATTCTCGCTGCCGCATAAACGGCATTTTTTACCGGCAAAGCTTTCTTTTTCGAAAGGAACGTCGTCGAAGGCAAGGGAAACGACCTGGGTATAAGGGGGGATGGCGTAAATCTTTTTTTCCCGCCCCGCGCCGAAAAGATACAGGCATTGGGCCTGATGCAGCTTGGGATTATCGAATTTTGGGATGGGGCTGGGGTTCATCATATAGCGCCCCTCCACCATACAGGGGTATTCGGAGGAAATTGTCACTTTTTTGTACTTGATAAGGCTTTCGTATAATTGCAGCCAAATGGGGGCGTAATCCTTTTCCGCGTGCATCTTTTTTG
>WRIA01000176.1 GCA_009782975.1 Clostridiales bacterium | reverse complement strand
GGATAACCGCCGCAAAGCCCGGTCTATAACCGCCGCTACCGCCGCTTGCTCCCGGTATTTGGCCAAAGCCTGCAAGGCCATAGCCGTAACATCCGGGTCCGCCGCCGTGCCGGAAAGATTGAAGCCGCCTCCCGGCAACTCCTTTGAGAGGATGAAGCGCACATATTTTTCCCGCGTGGCCTGTGTGGCGGCCTGTTTATTAACGGGTATGGCATAATCTCCGCTATCCAGGGCCAGCAGGGCGAAGATGGCCCCGTTTATGCCCTGCCACACGGTCTTATCGTAATCCGCCAGGGGCAGCAGCAGATCGTACCCGCCAAAAGCGGAAGGATCTATGCCCTGGGCGGTCAAAGCCAGTATCAAACGGGCGTATTCGCTGTTTTTGCGCTCGTGCAAGACGCCCTTTAGCTGCTTTACCGTGGCTTGCGCCCGCTTTAAATAGCCCTCCGTATAATCCGGCGGCGGTGCTACGGAGTAGCGGGCCAGGCCCACTATAAGCCACTCCCCGCCCACAGCACCAAAGCCGGGCTGGGGCACGGTTTTTACCAGATAAGCGGCTGTATCCCGCGCCGCCTCGTCTATGGCCTCCCGTGTGGCGGCCTGCGCCGGTAAAACCGCCGCAAGCAATATCAGCAGCGAAACCATCAGCACTATGGGCAGTTTTTTCATGTAAATGGCCCTCCCTTCTTAACTGTGCCCGCAATAAAACTAAAACCGCGCCAAACAGGATAGCGCGGCAAACAGGCCAACAGACCATGTTACCGCTTTATCCCAGAAAACGGCTTAGAACACGGCAGGTTTACCGGCTTGGCCTTTATAGCCTACTGGGGCCGCCTTCCCAAAACAGCTGTTTCAGTGGCGTATGACCTGTTCGTTGGCCTAACGGTTGCCGAGACACAGCGCCGGATTTTAACCGGCTTCCCTGTGCCGTATTCGTTGCGTATTAAATTACAGTACGATTATAACCCAAAACGCGGCGGATGTAAAGAGCAAGTTATTACCAATCCTCCCCGGGGGCGGATCGCCTTTCTTCCCGCAGCACCGTATAGAGCGTGGCCGCTTCCTTTGCCGCCACGTTTTCCCTAAGCTCCTTTATCTCTACCTCCAGCAGGCGCGGGCCATATGTTATCTCCAGCTTATCCCCCACATCAAGCTCGCTGCCGGCCTTAGCCGGACGGCCGTTTAGCTTTACACGGCCCGCGCCGCAGATCTCTTTGGCCACGGTACGCCGCTTTACAATGCGGGAGACCTTCAAAAACTTATCTATGCGCACAGGGTGTTACCTCCTATAAACCTGCTTCCTTCGCTTCATCCCACAGGGCGTCCAGTTCCTTTAGTGTGTAATCCTCCCAGGACCGCCCGGCGGCGGCCAGCCTGCTTTCTATATGGTCGAAGCGGGCTACAAACTTTTGTACCGTGTGGCGCAGGCTATCCTCCGCGTCCAGCTCCATAAAGCGGGCCAGGTTTACCAGCGCAAACATGGCGTCGCCCAATTCCCCGCGCTGCTCTTCCCTGCTCGTTGCCTGCTTCAACTCCCCCAGTTCCTCGTACACTTTTTGCCAGGGGCCATAGATATCCGGCCAGTCGAAGCCCACCCGGGCAGCTTTATCCTGCACCTTTTGGGCCAGCAACAGGGCGGGCAGATTATCGTTAAGCTTCATTATATGCTGTTTGCCGCCATTGGCCTTTTCCCCGGCCTTTATGGCCTCCCACTGGGTCAATACCGCTGCGGCGGTATCCAGGCTGGTCTCGCCGAACACATGGGGGTGACGGCGCTTCATCTTGGCGTTTACGGAGGCCAGCACATCCTCTATGGTAAAGCGCCCCTCTTCCGCGGCTATACGGGCATGGAACACCACTTGCAGCAGCACGTCTCCCAGCTCCTCGCAAAGAGCCCCGTCGTCGGCGGAATCTATGGCGTCCAGAACCTCGTAGCTTTCCTCCAGCAAATAGCGTTTAAGGCTTTCGTGTGTCTGCTCTTTATCCCAGGGGCAGCCGTTTTCCCCGCGCAGACGGCCCATTATCTCCGTCAATTCCAGCCAGCCCGCTGCTTCACGCTCCGACATCAAACCACTCCGATCCCTTTATTTACGATACGCATTTATTATTTTACAGTGCCCGTTGCCCGTTGTCAAACCAAATGTTGATAGGGCCCGGATATTATGATATACTCTTGAGAAAAGCACCTGTACGGCGGGGTCGGATATTGCGCTGTCGGCCCGCGCCTAAAGAAAGGAGGCCGCTAATGACTTATCAGCACAAAATAAAGGCCCGGCTGTACGATAATACACTTGCCGGGAACTCCCACGATCATATGGCCAGGGTGATATCCGAAAGATCCCTTGGCATAGGCGATATCTGCGCGTCCGCGGCTTTGCGGGGCGGGGCGGATGTTTCGGCGGGCGCCATGGAACATGCCGTTGAGCTGTGGCTTAAGGAAATGGCCTACCGCCTGTGCGACGGGTTCTCGGTAAACGCGGGCTGGTTTACGGCCCAGGCAGGCATCAAAGGAAACTTCAGCACCCCCGACGAAAAGTTCGACCCTTCCCGCCACACCATAATGTTCTACTTTAAGCAAGGCTCGCTGCTAAGAAGGGAGCTTGCTTCTGTAGAGGTGGATATAGACGGCCCGGCAGACCCCGGCCCCCTGATAACTATGGTAACGGACATCAAAACAGGCAGCACCAACGGCCTGCTTACGCCGGAGCGCAACCTGCTTATTAAGGGCACAAAGCTTAAAATAGCGGGCGGCGGGAAAAACGGCGTGTATTTTATCTGCCTTAAAACTGGGGAAAGGACAAAGGTG
>WRIA01000175.1 GCA_009782975.1 Clostridiales bacterium | reverse complement strand
GTTATAGCCCTTACGGCCAATGCCGTGGCCGGTAACGAAAAAATGTTTTTGGATAACGGCTTTCAGGCATTCATATCCAAGCCCATAGAACTGAACCGTCTCGACACAGTTATCCGCCAATGGGTGCGGGATAAAGAGAAGGAAAAACAGTTGGAGATCCACGTAAACGGAAATGTCATCACCGATACCCGCAAAAGCGGTGAAAGGCGCACGGTATCCAGCAGGCGATGCGGGCTGGACCGGCGCAAATTCGGAGAATTATATTACGAGATAAATGTAAAAAAAGGCCTGGAACGCTTTGGCGGCGATAAGGAAATATACTTTGGCATACTGCGCTCCTTTGCCGTCAATACCAAGCCCCTGCTGGAAAAAATAAAAGAGGTAAACAAAGAAAATCTTAACGATTACGCCATTACGGCCCATGGAATAAAGGGCTCCGGCCGCGGTATTTTCGCGGATGCAATAGGAGACAAAGCGGAATCTCTGGAAAAAGCGGCAAAGGCCGGGGATTTTGACTTTATCCGCGATAACAATACCGATTTTATAAAAACTGTAGAAAAGCTGATAGCGGATATTGAAAAAATGCTGGCAAAGCTGGAAGAAGAAAATCCCAAACCCAAAAAGGACGCCCCGGATAAAGATATGCTGAAAATGTTGCTTAAAGCCTGCAAAAAATATGATATGGACGGTGTGGACGCGGTTATGGCGGAACTGGAACAGTACGAATACGAGTCGGAAGGCGAGCTTGTAGAAAGCCTGCGCAAAGACGTGGATGAAGCGGATTTCTTGCGTATAACAGAGCAACTTTCTTATTTAGACATATAAACACGGGAGGCTAAAATGGATAATACCAGAAGCAAAATCATTTTGGTGGATGATATAAAGGCAAACCTTACTATGGGCAGAGATCTGCTTAAAACATTTTACGAGGTTTACCCTGCGCCAAGCGCCCAAAGGCTTTTTGAGCTTCTTGAAAACATCACGCCCGACCTGATACTGCTGGATATAGAGATGCCGGAGATGGACGGCTACGAAGCCATTAAAAAGCTTAAAGCCGAACCGCGTTTTGCGGATATCCCCGTTATCTTCCTAACCTCCAAGGACGATGAGGACAGCGAAATGGAAGGCTTTGATTTGGGTGCTGTGGATTATGTTACCAAGCCTTTTTCCGGGCCGCTGCTGCTTAAACGCATAGTAAACCAGCTTTTGATAGTGCAGCAAAAAAACGAGCTGCTCTCCAGCCAGGCGGCCCTTAAGGATTACGCGGATAATTTGGAGATAAAGGTAACGGAAAAGACCGCCGAGGTTACAGAGCTGCAAAACGCCATACTGGCTACCGTGGCCGACCTGGTGGAGTTTCGCGACAAGCTTACGGGGGGCCATATAACGCGTACACGCCGTTATTTGCAGGCTATAATAGACGAGATGATACAGGAAGGCATATACGCGGAGGAAACAGCGGCCTGGAGCATGGAGTTTTTCCTGCCGGCGGCCCAGCTTCACGATGTAGGCAAGATAGCAATTTCCGACCTGATACTTAATAAGCCCTCCAAACTTACCACGGAGGAATACGAGATAATGAAGACCCATGTAACTGTGGGGGTCGACGCTATAGAGCAGATAATGAGCAAAACAAAGGAGCATATATTCCTTAATCACGCGCTGCTGATAGCGGGAACGCATCACGAAAAATGGGACGGCAGCGGCTATACCATAGGGCTTAAAGGAAATAACATCCCTCTGGAAGGGCGTTTGATGGCTATCGCGGATGTTTATGACGCGCTTATTTCCGTGCGCCCGTACAAACAAGCCTTCTCCCACGAGGAAGCCTGCAGGATAATAGAGGACGGCGCCGGAAGCCATTTCGACCCCACTCTGGTTAATATTTTCAAAAAGGTAAAGGATAAGTTTGAACAAATAGCATGGGAAACGGAAAGCTGATAAAAAATGACGGTCCCGTCACTTGTACAATAGGGCCGTCATTTTTAAGGGTTTGACCGGTATTTATATTTATGGCAGGGTCGCCATATTTTATTTCATCATCTCCCGCACCCCGTTAAGGAAGCGTTCCGCCTCCTCCATAGTATTGTAGGGGGCCAGACCGGCGCGTATAAAAGCGCCGTTTTTATCTATGCCCAGCTTACGCGCTATTGTATAGGCGTAAAAATCTCCGTCGGCTATAAACACACCATGCTCGTCGCACATACGGCGGCAGAATTCGTGGGTATCGCGCCCTTTTGCCCTAAATGCTATGGTAGGGGTTTTAGGCACATCCGGCGGGGCCTGATAAAGCGTAATACCCGGTATCAAGGCCAACTCGCGGCGTATTATAGCGGCCAGAGCATTTTCATAGGCCTCCAAAAGCCTGTATCCGCTTTGTATGCGCGTAGCCATATCCTCCCCTTCCCCAAGGCCGGCAATAAAGCCGATGGCGGCGGTCACGCCCGGTATGCCCTCGTGGTTTTGGGTGCCGGTCTCCAGCTTATCCGGTATATAGTCCGGCGCGGGAACCAGTTTGTAAACGGGCAGGCTTTCGAACAAAGGCGCGCTTATCACCGCCATACCCACATGGGGGCCAAAAAATTTATAGGCGGAGCAAAACAGCATATCCACATCCAGCGCCTGTTTATCCAGGTAAAAATGGGGCGTGGCGTGTACGGCGTCTAAGGCCACATAAGCGCCAACGCTGTGGGCGGCGGCGGCTATGGCTTTAACGTCGGAGACAGTACCCACGCCATTGGAAGCCGCGCCGCAGGCCAGCAGGCGCGTTTGGGGGCTTATAAGGCCCGGCAAGGCGGAAAGATCCAATGTAAGCG
>WRIA01000174.1 GCA_009782975.1 Clostridiales bacterium | reverse complement strand
ACCAAAATCGTCCAAAAAGACCTGCGCTTTATCCCCTGTACTTATCCGCTCCGCGTCCGTGCTGTTAAAAGGCAAGGTCAAAAGCATACTGCCGGTATCTATGATATCGGCTACCCTGCCGCCGGAATTGATATTATCGCCTTTTTTAACATAAAGGGCGCTTATGACCCCGGCCTGCAAGGTATAGGTGTCTAAATCCTCCTTATTGCGCAGGGCGCTTAAATAACTATCCCGCGCATTGGATAAAGTGTCCTTGGCCGCGTCGAAATTAAGGCTGGTGGTCTCGCCGTCTAACTGGAACAGCAAAGCGTCCTTTTCTACCTCGTCCCCTTCCTCAAAATGATCCTCCAGGATATCGCCGGTAAGGTTGGTGGCTATGGTAAAGAGCTTTACCGGGCTTACCGCGCCGGGGCCGCTTACCGTGTGGGTAACATTGCCCCTGGCCACCGCAAATTCCGTAAGGTTATCCTGGGCGGCGGCAGGCGCGGGGTTTTGGCCACGCCACCACAAAAAGCCCCCGGCCAGCAGGCCTGCTATCAGCACTACAGCGACGATACGCCGGATCGTTTTGCCACGTTTGGGCTTTTGGGCAGCCTGCCGGGGCGCGGGCTTAAGATCGGTTTGCTCTTTTGCGGTATCTGTCATGGCGATTCTCCTTTTTTGGCATCACGGTTGCAAACGGCCGGGGCATTGCTTGTTATCTTTAGGATAAAACAGCAGCTAAACAAAGTCAAGTGCTTTCAGGGAAAATTTAATCAATATTCATCTGCCGTCAGTCGCCGTTCAGGTAATGTTCAGATAAAGTCCATAAAAAGCCTTTAAACGCTTGTTTAAAGGCTTTGATATAGGCTTTGCAACAAAAAAGCCGTAAAGTGGCACCATATACGGTGTCGCTTTACGGCTTTCAGATTCCCGCCTCTTTCTTCCCGCCTCTTGCCTCTAATTACCTAAACCTCCGGCACCAGCAGGCCGTATTCGCCGTCGTTGCGGCGGTACAGCACGTTTACGGTATTGGCGTCCTCGCTGTTGATGAACACGAAAAAGCCGTGCCCCAGCAGGTTCATCTGCATTATAGCCTCGTCCACCGGCATGGGCTTGGTAATAAAATGTTTAACTTTTACCGGCTGATCGTCTTCCGCATACGCGGCATGTGCCGTAACCGCTTCCGCCGCCTGCGGCTTTTCCCCGCGTCCTTTTTTGATAAGGCGGGTACGGTATTTATGCAGCTGGCTTTCCAGCTTGGCCGTTACATTATCTATGCTGGCGTACAGATCGTAGCCCTCTTCCTCGCCCCTTATTATTATGCCGCTATAAGGGATAGTCACCTCCAGCCGGTACCTGTCCTTTATCATAGTCATGCTGACCGTGGCGTCCTCCGCCTTGATCAATCTGTCGAATTTGGAAAGACGTTTTGTGGCGTATTCCTTCAACGCGCCGCTTACCTCCATGTTTCTGGCCTTAAAGGTAATATTCATTCCCTGTTCCCCTTTCTTGTTCTGATATAGCCTTTATATATTAGCCCTTTATATGGCAAATTCCTCTATTTAGGTTCAGGTTTTTGGGATACAAACCCGGCGCCTTACGCTCTTTTATTCTATCCGCGGGTATCGTAAGAGGCCACCGTAATACCGTAAACCGCTGCCGCTCCGGCGGCAAGCAATACCTCCGAGCAGGCATTTAAGGTTGCTCCGCTGGTATAGATATCGTCCACCAGCAGCACCGTCTGCCCTTTAGCCTGCGGAGCGGCTCCAAAAGCCTGCTTAAGCAGCAAACGCCTTTGCGCGCCGTCATAAGCGGCCAAAGGCGGCGTATCCAGCGTCCTGTTCAGCAAAGCAGGCTGATGCTCCAGGGCGAACTCCCCCGCAAGCAGGGAAGAAAGCATCTCGCTTTGATTATAACCGCGTTCCTTATGCCTTGAGTGTGCCAAAGGTATCGGCGTTACGGCGCTTAAAGGTATCCCGCTGTAATACCGTTCAAAGGTTTGCGCCAGCAACGCGGCCAAAGGCCTGCGCAGCCAGGTTTTTTCCTGATATTTAAAGGCGCGCAGGCTATCCTTTAGAAGGCCCCCGTAGGGCGCGGCGGCGGCGGCCCGTACAAACAGGGGCGGTATTGCCACACACTGGGGACATAAGCCGGAAAACGGCATAAAGGCGGCGCAGACATCGCAGCGGGGCAAAGCCGCAAGCTCCGCCCCGCAGGCCGCGCACAGGCCGGGGCGCTGGCTTACCTTTCCGCAGATAAGGCAGTGGCGCTGGGGGAAAAAAAACTGCGCCGCCAGGGCGGAGAAGGGCCGCCGCCGCGTCAAAATGCCTCCCGATAATATAAAGCCGTACCTTCAAAAATCATATTAATCACCAACCGTACTATTCAGAACCGGCGTGATACCCGCAGCATATTGTTCTAGGCGCGCCGGCGCTTTTCCTTTATACGCCTGCATACTATTAATAAGCTTGTAATTTTCAGATATTGGTGTTATGATATTTTTGTTATACAACATACGGAACAAAAACAGGCTTTTATCCGTCTGTATAATTGGAAGGCCACATTGCCCGATACCCTCTCCTGCCCAAAGGGGGAAGGATATGAACAAGCGTAACACCTTCTTTGTACTGTTGATAACTCTGCTGCTTGCGGCCGTACCGCTTTGTTCCTCCTGCGGCGGCAAGGGCAGGGACGAGCTTGTGTTGGCACCGCAAGAGGTTATACTGGAACCGGGGCTGCCGACGGCAAGTTCAGAGCCGGCAGAGTCGGCTAAGCCGCCGCATACTGTCGATACAAAGCCAGTGGAGCCGCCTTCCGAGGACGGATTTACCGATCTG
>WRIA01000173.1 GCA_009782975.1 Clostridiales bacterium | reverse complement strand
TGGGGATAAAGACGGCGTTGAACTCCAGGTTTTCCTTTTTGGAGAGATAGGAGCCGTAGGTTATCATACAGCCCATACCCAGGGAAAGCGAGAAGAACATCTGCCCCGCCGCTACACGAAGCGTTTTAATAAACCCTCCGAAAGTGCTCCAATGAGAGAAATCCGGAGCGAACATAAAAGCGAGACCGGCCGTGGCTCCGGGCAGCGTAACACTTCTGATGATAACTGCCAACAGGATGACCAACAGAGCAGGCATGGCGACTTTGCAGAATTTTTCTATGCCGCCGGAGATACCGCCCATAACTATGAGGATGGTAACAAGCTGGAAGAGCGCAAAGAAGATCGTACCCTGACCTATGCTTCCCAAAAACGCGCCGAAGAAATCGCCGCTTGGCACACCGGTCATAGAGCCGCTAAACAGCTGCCCCAGGAAGGAGAACATATATTTCATTACATATCCGCCCAGAACACTATAAAATGCCAGAATAATGAAGCCGGAGGCCACGCCTAAAAAGCCTACCCATTTATACTTCTTGCTTAGCGCTACATAGGCAAACACCGCGCTTTTGCCGGTCTTACGGCCTATAACCAATTCCCCTATCATTACTACGAAACCAACAAAAATCACCAGAAGCAAATAAAGCAATAAGAACGTAAAACCACCGTTTGCGCCCAGTTTATACGGGAAGCCCCATATATTGCCCAGGCCGACAGCCGAGCCGACGGCTGCCATAAGGAAGCCTAAATTTGTTCCCCAGCCTCCTCGTTTACTGTCTGTACCATTTTCCATACCAGCTTACCCTTTCCGGCGGCAATGTCCACCGGAAAAGTCCCCCCTTTCTCCTTTAGATTTTTATTGAATGACGGGTGACGACCGGCGCTCTAAAATATTATGATACAATACGCCGATTATGTTAATAGTACCAAACATTGTAGTGATATGTCAACACCTTATGCCGAAATAGAGAAAATAACGCAATAAAATACAGTTTTTTAAGCAAAAAATATTCGCGTTCCTAAATAAAATGTTTAGATATCTAAATAAAATGTTTAGGAAGTTAAACATTTTTAAGATTTTAAATTATGTACTATCTCCTCCCCCGCGCGCGGCACGGGCCATACGCCGTACCACCAGCGGCAGAGAGTATAGCGCCAGTGTCTGCTGTTGCTCCGCCGTAAGCGGCAGATACACCCGCATACCCGGATGCGCGGCGGCGTTTATGCTCTTTTCTGCGCCGTTGTGCATAGTTGTAACCAAAATATCCAACTGCCCGCCATCCGGCAACAGTAACTCCAGGGTATCGCCTGACGCAAAGTGGTTGCGCTGCTCCAAAACCAATATTCCTGGCTCTAAGGCCGTTACCATAGCGGCAAAATCGTAACCGCGTATGGGGTCGGAGGTAAGGTAGCGCTGGCCTTTATCTCCCGGCGGGCCAAAGGCAAAACCGGTGGTATATTCGCGGTGGCTTATTTTAGCCAGCTCCCGCCGCCACGCTTCCATCTTGGTATTATACCATTGCCCATCGTAAGCCGCGTCTATGGCCGCGCGGTAGACCCGCGTAACATTGGCTATGTAATAGGCGCTTTTGTTGCGCCCCTCTATCTTAACCGCGCTGACGCCGCTACCTATGATATCGGGCAGTGCTTCTATAAGGCAAAGATCCCTGCTGTTAAGGATATAACCGCCGCGGGCATCCTCCTTTACGGGAAAAAACTCCCCGGGCCGTTTTTCCTCCTGCAGGGCATAGCGCCAGCGGCAAGGCTGGGCGCAATCGCCGCGGTTGGCGTCGCGACCGCTTAAGTAGTGGCTTAAAAAACAGCGCCCGGAATAGGCCATACACATAGCCCCGTGAACAAAAATTTCCGTTTCCGGCCCGGGTAAAGCGCTTATTTTAGCCACTTCGGCAAGTGTCAATTCCCGCCCCAGTATAACGCGTTTGGCTCCCAGGCGGCCCCAGGCAGCGGCGCTTTGCCAGTTTACGGTATTGGCCTGTGTGCTTATATGCAGGGGCAGGCCGGGCGCGTATTCCCGCGCCAAGGAGAATACGCCCAAATCGGAGATTATCAAAGCGTCCGGGGCTGCTTCGGCCAGCAGCTTAAGATAGGCGGGTAACCGCTCTATGTCGCTGTTACGGGCAAACACATTTACCGCCACATAGAGCTTTTTGCCCGCTCTATGGGCGTATTCCACAGCTGCGGGCAGTTCTTTAGCGCTAAAATTTCCGGCCCGCGCCC
This sequence comes from Clostridiales bacterium, assembly GCA_009782975.1. The sequence goes on along the minus strand of WRIA01000173.1, from coordinate 604 downwards.
GCAAGGAAAAATCCTGCCCGCCTATATATACCGCGTCCGCCCCGTAGGCAATGGCCACGCGCAGTTTTTCCATATCCCCGGCCGGGGCCAGCAGTTCCGGTTTAAGCATGACCACTACTCCTGATCGTCCGGATGTTTTTTAAGATGCTCCTCGTACGTCACGCTAAAACGGTGGGAGCCGTCGTTTTTGGCGCGAAAATACAGATACTCCGTTTCCTCCGGGTAAAGCGCCGCTTTAAGCGCGGCCACACCGGGAGAAGCGATAGGCCCGGGCGGCAAACCGGGATATTTGTAGGTGTTGTAGGGGGATTCTATCTCCAGATCGCTGTTTAAAAGCGGCACCTTCGGCTCGCCCAGTAAAAACTGGATGGTAGCGCAGGATTGCAGCATCATATCTATGCCCAGGCGCTTGTGGAACACGCCGGAGATAACGGGCCTGTCCGCCTCTACCGCCGCCTCCTTTTCTATGATGGAAGCCAGCGTAACCACCTCCGGCAAGCTCATGCCAAGATCATCGGCTTTGGCCTGCCATTCCTCCGTCCAGATACTGTCAAACTGCTTAAGCATCATTTCTATTATCTGTTTTTCGTCCCAAGCGGGATCA
>WRIA01000172.1 GCA_009782975.1 Clostridiales bacterium | reverse complement strand
CCCAGTAGTATGGCCCGTCCTTTACCGCCTTGTACTTTAGGGGCGTAGCGGGGTATATGTTGCCGTTGGGTATATCCAGCAGCAGGCTCCAGCTTTCCACCGCCCCGTTCTTTACCGTATAGCAAATAAGGGTGTTTTCCGCGGGCGGGCGGGGCACAGCGGCATCCAGGGGCAGTTGCTCCTCCGCATACCACAGAAAAAACCCTCTTTCCTGTGGGGCTTTTACCACGCCTATATGCAGGCCGTCCGCCAGGGCGTCTTCGGCAGCGGGCTCCGTTTGTTTCCCCGCCGACAGCAGGTTGTATATCATAAGGCAAATATCCAGGCGGCTGGCCGTTTTTGCGCCGGTAAAGTTAAAGCCCGCCAGCATACCCATATCCCGCGCGGCTTGCACATGATCTTCCGGCCAGCTAAAAAGGGCGGTATCCACGTCCGCTGCCCTAATTAGCATGGCGGCGGCTTCCTCCCCTGTAACGCCGGCCCGGGGCATAAAGCTTCCGTCCGGGTAGCCGTTTACCCAGCCGAGTTCGGCGGCCCGACTGACCCAGCCATAATACCAGGCCGCGGCGGGCACATCGCTGAAGGCAAGGGATGATGTTAAAAGTTGCTGCTGCCCCACATAAACGCAGAGCATCTTGGCCAGTTCGGCGCGGCTTACCGGCTCCAACGGGCGAAAGCTGCCGTCGGGATAGCCCTCCATAATGCCAAGGGCGCTAAGTTTTTCCACCGCCGCGGCTTCCAAAGGGCTTAGATCTTCGGTATCCGTAAAAGCCGCCGCCGCAAAGGGGCAGGCCAGCATCAAAAGTGCGGCCAAAAGAATAAGCGCTATACGTTTCACCTTGGGCACCTCCTGTTTTAATCCGTAAAGCAAAAGATATAGCAAATATCTCCGCTGCGGCTTACCAAAGCTATTACCTGCTGCTCTCTTGTAAGGCTTGAGCGGCTGCCCATAGTAACCTTGCCGTTAGGGGCTACCTCGTAAATAAAGCATCCGTCGGCCAGCCAGTAATTACGGCAATCGTTTGTATCCGCGCCCAGCTGCATGGTGTTTCTGCCGCTGCCTATGCTAAGTATTCTGGGCCTTTCCGCCAATAGGGTAAGGGGGTTCTGCTCGGCCCGGCCGTTTGTGCCTACCCAGGCATAGGGGTAATCCTCGCCGGTGTTTGTAAGTATGGCCGTGGTATCCGCTATGTAGTCATTTTCTATATCCAGCAGCAGTTGCCAGGTATTTATAACGCCGTCCCGCAGGGTATAATGTATAAACCAGCCTTGCTCCGGCATGCCCTGGCCTATGCTGGAACTGCTGAGATCCATAGGCAGGCCGGCGTCGCGCCCCAAAAAGTATATGCCGCTGCCCTTGGAATTGGCATAACTGCCATCCGCCACATCCAGGCGGCCGCCTATAAGCACTATACTGGCATTTACCAGATACGCCGTTATAATACGGCTGTCTTCGGCTTCCACCACCACGGCCATCTCCGCGGCCAGGCGGCCGCCCAAAGACAAAAGATTGGCGTCCATAATACCGGCGCTAACAAATGATTCCGAGCCGTAGGGCTTGCCAAGGGTGTATTCCGCCCGGAATATCGTTGCCTCCGTAAGGTCGTATTTTTTATCGTCTATAGTGGCGCTTTTGCCGTCCAGGGAAATATCCCAGCGAAACACGCCTTTTTTGGGGATGATGCTTTCCCCTACCTTTACCAGCATTTTGTCTGCGGTGGCCTCTATATTGAGATAAGAGCCTACTATAAGCTTTTCCGGCAACAGGCCGGCGGCGTACGTAAAGGTATTGTTTGCGCCATCCTCGGTTTTTATGGTAACGCTGCCGGGGGAAAGCTCTGTTACCAGGCCCTGTATCGTTTCCGTGGGTACAGGCTGTTCTCCGGTATCCGGCTTGGGCAGCATATTATATAGCATCTGACAGGTTATCATGCGGCTGGCCTCGGCCGCGCCCACAAAAACGATGTCTTTGAAGGCCCCGGCATTCTGGGCCGCCTCTATATAATCGTCCGGCCAGGAAAACCCCGCGGTACTTGCACCGGAAAGGCGCACCAGCACGGTAGCTATCTCCTGCTGGGTAATGGTATTTTGCGGGCGGAATATAGAGCCGGGGTAGCCGTTTACCAGGTTTTGCTCTGCGGCGCGGCTTACCCATCCGAAGTACCAGGCCTGCGGCGGCACATCGCTGAAGGCAAGGGATGATGTTAAAAGTTGCTGCTGCCCGGCAAAAACGCAGATCATCTTGGCAAACTCGGCGCGGGTTACGGTGGCGGCGGGCCTAAAGGTACCGTCCGGGTAGCCGTTAACAACGCCCCTTAGGGATAACTCCTTAAGCGCCGCCTGCTGCACGCTTTCCAGGGCGGAGGTATCGGTAAAATCCGCCATAGCCGCAGTGGAAAATACCAGTATAAAACTTACAGCCAACAAAAAGAGAACGGCGCGTTTCATAATAAGCCCTCCTTAAGATAATCAACAGTTAAAGCTCAACGGTTTAAGATATACATACACATAAATAATACAAAGATTTGGGGGTAAATCTTACAGCACTAACTCCCCTTCCGTAACGTTGCGGGTCATAAGCGACCACATAGCCTGCCGCGGTGTGCGTCCCTCGTACAGCAGATAATATATCTGCTCTGTTATAGGCATTTTTACCCCATGCTTTTTGGCCAGCTTATAGGTGCTTTCGGTGGCAAAAACCCCCTCCACGACCATACACATCTCCTCCACCACCTGATTCCAGGGGCGGCCCTTGCCTATTTCTATACCGGCGCGGAAGTTGCGGCTGTGACGGCTGATGCAGGTGACGACCAGATCGCCCGCCCCGGCCAGCCCGGCAAAAGTGGTAGGGTCGGCGCCCAGGGCCGTTCCCAG
>WRIA01000171.1 GCA_009782975.1 Clostridiales bacterium | reverse complement strand
TATGCGTTGATCCTGCTCCTGTATCCCGGCGGAGGCATCCAGCACCAGTACGGCCACATCGGCCCGGTCGATGGCATGGAGGGCGCGCTGAAAGCTGTAATACTCCGCCGGCTCGTTTATCCGCCCCTTCTTGCGCATACCGGCGGTGTCGATGATCACATATTCCCGCCCCTCCCGCAGCAGCAACGTGTCGATGGCATCCCGCGTGGTACCGGGGATAGCGGAAACTATCACGCGGTTTTGCCCCAGCAGGCAGTTGACGAGAGAGCTTTTACCCACATTGGGGCGGCCGATCAAGGCCAGCGCCACCCGGTCGCCCTCCCCCGCTTCTTCCGCCGCGGCGGGCAGCAAGGGCAGCAGGGCATCCAGCAGATCGCCGATGTTTTTGCCGTGGGCCGCCGATACGGGCAGCGGGTCGCCTAAGCCCAAGCGGTAAAAATCGTATATATCCGGCTCTACGCCGAAATCATCCACCTTGTTTACCGCCAAAAGTACCGGCTTGCGGCTTTTGCGCAGCATCTTTGCCACGTCCTCGTCCTCCGGGGTAAGCCCGGCGCTATCCACCACAAATATGATGGCCTGCGATTCCTCTATGGCCAGGGCGGCCTGCTCCCGCACCAGGCCGGTTATAAGCCCGCTTTCGCAGGTAAATTTTATGCCCCCGGTATCTATTAAAGTAAATTCCCTATCCAGCCAGCAGGCTTCGCGGTACAGGCGATCCCGCGTTATACCGGCTTTATCCTCCACTATGGCCTCGCGGCTGCCCACTATGCGGTTAAACAGTGTGCTTTTGCCCACGTTTTCCCGCCCTACTATGGCCACTACCGGTCTATCCATGTAAATATCCCCTTAACAAACGGCTTTTTGCCGCTTTCTTACTGTTTTTTTAACATCCGGCATACAGCCTTTAAATCATCATACACAAAAGCAAGGGCTATGTCAAATAGAAAGACCGGCGGCTAAAGAGCGGCGGCCGGCCTTTGATCCAATGAAAAAATATTTGCGAAGTTAAATATTTTGTTTGCGAAGTTAAACATTTTATTTAGGAACGCGAATATTTTAAACACTCTGTAACAAGGCTATCCGTCGGCAGAAGCCTCCACAAATTTAGAGTGTATTTCTTGCTCATCCATATTTGATTTCTCGAATTTACCAAAAACAAGGATCAGCACAGCAAATAAAACAGCGCATAATGTAGTGATAAAACCTGTCTCGCTTATAAAATACGCGCTATTTTCAACAGCCGTCAAGGGGCGAAAAACACCTTGATCCAGAACATTATGCATAGCGTGACACAAAGCTGCGGGCCACACACTGCCCGATCTCATCCTAAGCCAAGACACAACAACAGTAATAGAAAGGATTTGAATCATAAACATGGGTATTTGATACAAAACGTGCGCTCCGGGCATATAAACCCCGCCTATCATTGCCGGCATATGCCACGCCGCCCAGATACCGCCGCTTATGATCAGTGCTTTGTTGCGCCCCCACAGCTTGTGCATTATAGGATACATCAAACCGCGCCAGCCGGCTTCTTCCCCAAATGTTAAGGGAATGTTTGTTAGAACCGTAAATAATAATGTTACCGCTATGGCTATGGGTAAACTTTGAATATTCATTATGTTTGCGCTTGATAACGCTTCGTCTATTATACTTGCCCCAATAAATGTTCCGGGTACAAACAGCCAGTACATCAAGTACGACAGACCTATATAAGCCACCGGTATCATAACGGCATACAGGTAATAGACCGGTTTGCCTATGCCAAGACCTAATATACTTTGCTTTCGGAAAAAAACAAGTTTAAGAATAACAGCTATAACGGCGGGTACTATCATAAGCAGCGCTACAAAACTTTCGGCGGCTTCCCCATATATTATATATATTGCCTCAAGGGGAGCGCTTATAGCAAAAACAAGAATAAGAAACAACGCCAATACACGCTTTTCTTTTTTCAAATCGACACCTTCTTTCGAACGTATGTAAATATAATAATACCGCTATCTTACTTTTTGTAGTGCCACCGCTAACAGGTAAAATATCTTGGTTAAGCCGTTTTTTCAATGCGTAAATCGTAAACATTGTACTTAACAACAAAGTTTTTAAATCTAATCTTTACACTTTTTAAGTTTTACTACCTGAGCGTATCTGTCGTAGGCGCAACCTGCGTACTTAAAACCATAAGCCGAAAAACGGGCGGCTGTTTCATCGGGAGTAAGGAAACCTCCGTTTATGCGTATAAGCCTAAAAAATCCGTTAAGGGTTTTGCGAATAAGCCAAAAAAACCGAGGGTCGGCTATATATAAAACACCATCGGGTTTTAATAGCCTTGAAGCTTCTTTAGCAAAGCCCTCTTTGTTTTCAAAATGATGATATGCCATACAAGAAACCATTATGTCAAAGGAGGAAGTATCCAGCGGGATATTGTCACAGCCCGATACCTGAAAATCCATCTGCGGATATTTTTTATTTGCTTCTTCTATCATATTTTTTTCCAGATCGACACCAAAGCCGATAATAGGGCAAGTATCTGACAGCTTTTTAAGAAACGCCCCGGTTCCGCACCCAACATCTAAAACCGCCGCGCCGGAAGTTAAGGTAATTTCGCGGAGTAGCAAATTGTAAAACCTTTTTGAGCCTTTGCCCGCTAAAACGTCATCATAAACGGCGGCCATCTTGTCAAACTTAAAATCTTTTTTTCCCTTACCCATAGGTATAGCTCCTTAATGATTATGCTGTTCTTAACAGCCCAAAAATTTTGCACGGCTCTTGTATAGTGTACATTAGCTAGCCCCGGTTAACAATTATATACCATAAAGTTATAGATACGCCAGGGAAAATTAGCAATGTTTTAAAAGGGTTTATGTAAAAAA
>WRIA01000170.1 GCA_009782975.1 Clostridiales bacterium | reverse complement strand
GTCTAAAAAATTGATATAGCCAGGCCGTCCGTTAAGCACGTTAAGAGGCAATTCCCCGTTTTCCGTATAGATACGCGCCGGGCTTTGGTTGGGGTTGGCGCCGTATTTTAGCAAGAACTCTTTCATAAATGCACCCCGCTATTTTATTAGTACAGATCATCGATCACGGCATATCCTGATATACGTTACAGCTATGGCTGCACATAGACGAGTCCGAATTGCCGCCAAAACGGTCTATGGTCTTACTTTGCGCACGCGGGTATTCTGTCAGGTCGGTATAACGAACATACAGCGCAACGCGGTTATCCCCGTCTAGCGCCTCCCACAGCTCTTCTGTAAAATCGTTGATGCCGTCGCGGGTGGTCAAAGATACCGGCTCCCCGCTAAAGCAGGGCAGGGGATAGCCGTCCCCCATATAGGTATGTATGATATGCCCCTCGCCGGGCCGGGGCTCGGCATAATCGAAGAAGAAACGCCGGCAATCGTCCTTGCCGCCCTTTTTAAGTATACTTAGCTTGTACTTAAGGCGGCCTTCCTCTATAGTCATAAGGCCACTGATGCGCGGGGTAAAATGAGGCGAATCCGGCTCGTAGCAGCGGCTTTGCAGGGCCTGCTCGAAGCTGTTGCCCCCGCGTAAGGCCTCGTATATGGTATCCGTCTGGTCGCCGTTGGTTACTATCACGCGGTTTTCCAATACTTTTAAGGCCGTGTATATAACTAAAGACGGGTCGGCCAGTTTAGCAGGGTCATGGGCTTGTGTTTTAAGCTGCAAGGGTTCCTCGGCAAAAACGCGGTTGCGGCTGTTCTCGCTGCGCCCCATTATGAAATAGGCCAGCACGGCTTTAGTGCCGTCCGGGGTAAGCCCCAGCATTATGCCTCGGCCGGGGTAGGGGTTGGGCTTAAGATAATCGGCTGCGGAAAGCATTGTTACCCTCCTTCAATAAGAATTAATTAGCGTTAATCGTTTATCGACCTGCAAACTTCCTCCACAGCGCGGGGCAGTAATTGCCATTCCGCCTGCTCCATAATACGCTGTTGCAGGGATTGGGGGCTATCGCCTGGCAGTACGGGAACCGCCTGCTGGGCTATTATCTCCCCGCCGTCCGCTATATCGTTGACAAAATGCACGGTAGCCCCGGATACCTTTACTCCACGCTTCAGAGCCTCTTTGTGCACCTTAAGGCCGTAATATCCCGGCCCGCAAAACGCCGGTATCAGGGAAGGGTGGATGTTGATGATACGTTTTTTGTAGTGTTGCGTAAACTCCGCGCTTAATATGGAAAGGAAGCCGGCCAGCACTATAAGGTCTATATCCTCTTCTTCCAGCAATTTAAGTAAACGGTACTCGAATTTTTCCAGGCCGCCCAGGGCTTTTTTATCCAGCAGACAGGCTTTTACACCCGCCGCGCGGGCGCGTTCCAGGGCATAGGCGCCGGTACGGTCCGCCACCGCCAGCACTATTTCTCCTGTGCTGATAATGCCGTTTTGTTCCGCTTCCAGCAGGGCCTTAAAATTGGTGCCGCCGCCGGAGACCAGCACGGCTATGCGTTTTTTTAGCATAGCAGCACTCCTTCTTCCCCCTGCACTATCTCGCCCAAGGCATAGGCTTGCTCTCCTTTGCCTTGCAATATGGCTATAGCTTGCCGGGCGTGTTCGGCGGCTACCACCACGGCCATGCCCACCCCCATATTGTAGGTGTTGAACATATCCCGCTTGGGTATGCGGCCTTCCTTTTGCAGCAGCGGGAAAATGGGCGGGATGCGCAAAACCTGTTCTTCTATCCTGGCGCATAAGCCGTGGGGCAGGCAACGGGGGATATTTTCGTAAAAGCCACCCCCCGTTATATGGCAGACTGCCTTTACCGGTATGGCTGATATCAGGGCCAGCAGGGGCTTTACATATATTTTGGTGGGAGTAAGCAGGGCTTCCCCTAATGTAGTGCCAAGTTCTTCCACATAACGGCGCAAATCACTGCCCTCTACATCAAAGACTTTGCGTACCAGGGAAAACCCATTGGAGTGCAGGCCGGAAGAGGGCAGGGCTATAAGCGTGTCGCCGTTTTCTACGCGGCTGCCGTCGATGATTTTGTCTTTATCCACAACGCCTACTGCAAATCCGGCTAAATCATAGTCGCCGACTTTATATAATCCCGGCATTTCCGCGGTCTCTCCGCCAATTAGCGCACACTGCGCTTGACGGCATCCTTCGGCTATACCGCTAACTATATCAATACCTTTATCAGCGAATAGTTTACCCATTACCATATAATCCAAAAAAAATAACGGTTGGGCGCCCAGAACTAAAATATCATTGACACACATAGCCACGCAATCCTGACCGACTGTATCATGTTTGTCCATTTTAAACGCAATCATTAGTTTTGTTCCTACGCCATCACTTCCCGCTACAAGTACAGGGGCGCTGACGCCCGTAAGGTCAGGCATATATAGGCTGCCAAAACCACCGATGCCTGAAAGCACACCTTTGTCAAAGGTTTTTTTGACATGTTCCTTCATTAACTTTACGGCGTGTTCGCCTTCTTTTGTATCAACGCCGGCGTCTTTATATGTAAGTTTGCCTTCCATTATTGTTATTTATTCTCCTGAAATTCCTGGTCTGCTTGTATGATTTCTCGTTCCATTTTTTCTTTGTATGAGTGCATCGCTTCGCGTAGCTCGGGGTACTTGACCGAAAGGATTTGCACGGCAAGAAGCGCTGCGTTTTCCGCGCCGTCGATTGCGACTGTTGCGACGGGGATTCCTTTTGGCATTTGTACGACCGAGAGAAGTGAGTCGAGGCCGTCCATAGTTGAGGATTTTATCGGGAGGCCGATGATGGGCAGGGGCGTGTTCGCGGCCATGACGCCGGCCAGGTGCGCGGCTTT
>WRIA01000169.1 GCA_009782975.1 Clostridiales bacterium | reverse complement strand
AGCTTAACGGGTATTTATAATTGGTGGTTTTTATATTGGAGGAGTGGAAATATATATATATGTACCCGTCCCAGCCGGCAGGCGGGGTGGCCAGAACCATCTCTTTGGAGCTTCCCGTCTGATCATGTTTGAAACTGCTGCCGGAATGTCCTGTAGGTATTGTGTAGGTAACAGAAACGCCCCACTCTTTAGTGCTTTTAAAATTTTCCATAGAGAAAACAACAATATTAGGCTCTTTAAATTTTACGTTTGCCGTTCCGCACCAGTTAAAATCATTGCCCACAACAAAATCCAGGTCTATACCGTTGATAGCCTCTTTAAGAGCATCATAATGCAGCTTTGCGTAAGCAAAGTGATTGCCAATATAAAGATATTTGCCATCCGGCTGTTTGTTGCCCACGGTAACGGTAGTTCCCGCGCCTCCTTCACTTGGTGTAACGATTTTGGGCGTAAGAGAGCCGTCCCCCTCGTACTCCGTTTTTGTTACATTTACACCTCCCTTTACTTCTTCCCCGGCCGCGCTTGCATTTAGGCCATTTGCGCAGACAAAAACCAGCGAAATGATAATTGCCGCGGAAAGTATGCCCGTAAGCATTTTTTTAGTTGAGATCTTCATAGTTGAACTCCCCTTTATGTTTTATTTATCATACATGATACGCTTTATCATTAATGTATCAGATGATACATTAATATTATAAACCCATTTGATTGAAAAATCAAGAGGGAAAAGATACAAATTACAAATTTCTTACAATTATTTTAAATTTTTATGCCAAAACTGTATTTAATCCCCTAAACATATATTAGTGTAGCTTAATAAAATGTTTGCGAACCTAAATAAAATGTTTAGGAAGTTAAATAAAATATTCGCGAACCTAAACATTTTTCTTTTTGCCGCTGTAATTGGTCAAAGTAAAAAGGCCGGTTTTGTTTTTACTGTAAAATTTTCTTAAAAGCCTTGATATAGGGAGTAGCTTAATTTATACTTAAATGTGTCCGGGCGGCGGCCCTTTCCGAAAATTGCAGGTTTATAGCTGATGGCCGGTATTTTATTATGAAGCGTCATAAATATCATGTATTTATGTTTTATCTGCTTAAAGCGTTGGCAAGCCCTGTTGTCAAGGCTATTACCGGCTATAGCTGCGTTAAGGAAAAAGGCCCGCCGGGGCCTGCCATAATCATCGCCAACCACAATACGGATCTGGACCCTGTTTTGGTGGCTTTGGGTTTTTCGCGGCATATTTATTTTTTAGCCAGCGAGCACGCCTTTAGAAAAAACCTTTTGGTTCGGCTGATATTCCGTTTATGCGCCGTAATTTCCATAAACAAGACCCATTCGGATTCCACGGCGGTAAAGGAAATGCTGCGCAGGCTAAAAGCCGGCTACAATGTTTGTCTTTTTGCGGAGGGCAACCGCTCTTACACAGGGGTAACGGGCTATATATCCCCCGCCACGGCCAAGCTGGTAAAGGCAAGCGGGGCGCAGCTTATAACCTTTCGCCTGGAAGGTGGCTACCTGACCACGCCGCGCTGGGCCAAGGGGAGACGCAAGGGTAAAATGGCGGGCTGTGTTGCGGGCCGTTATTCCGCGGCGGATTTGCGGGCCATGACCAACGAGGATGTTTTAAGCGTAATAAAACGGGATATTTACGAAAACGCTTACGAAAGGCAAAAGGACACGCCCATACCTTACCGTGGCAAAGATCTGGCGGAACACATAGAGACCGTGCTGTACCTGTGCCCGTCGTGCCAAAGTATAGGGACCATACATTCCCGCGGCGACGATTTTTTCTGCGGTTGCGGGCTAAAAGCCACATATACGGAAACAGGCTTTTTGGAAGGGCGGGGATTGCCTTTTTCCACGATAGCCGCATGGAACAGCTGGCAGGTAAAACGGCTGGCGGATATCGTGCGGGATGCAGGGGAAGAGCCTATATGCGGGGATGAGGCGCAGCGGTTGTTTAAGGTGCAGCCTACAAGATCCGGTGATTTTATGGGGGAAGGAGAACTGCGCATGACCGCGCGGGAGTTTAGCTGCGCCGGGTTTGTATTCCCCCTGGAGCAGATAACGCGCCTTACCATAGTCGACCAAATGACGCTGGTGTTTTCTTTAAAGGACGGGACGCATTACGAGATCCGCAGCGTATCCCCGCGCAATGCGTTGAAATATACGGAAATTATGCGTATTTTAAAAGAAATTCATAATGCGTGACAGGAAAGGGAGTGTGATTTTATGGATTTTTCCTCGGCCAATACAGGTTTATGGAGCTTTGTTCTGCAATTAGGGGCTATGGCCGCCCTGCTGCTTTTGGCAAACGTGCTTCGCCGCAAGCTGCCCCTGGTAAGAAAGACACTGATGCCCACGGCTGTGCTGGCCGGTTTTTTGCTGCTGGGGCTTAGGATATGCGGCTTGCGCATGGTAGGCACGGACACGCTGGAGATGATAACCTATCATGGTATAGCGCTGGGCTTTATAGCGCTTTCTCTGCGTATTCCCGCCACTGTGGAAAACAGCGCGGAACGGCTGGCTGCGGCCAAGAGCGGGGCGCTTATAGTCAGTTGCTATACCATACAGGGCATATTTGGCCTGATTATCTCCTTGGGGCTGGCCTATACTATACTGCCGGGCCTGTTCGGTGCGGCGGGAATACTGCTGCCTATGGGGTTTGGACAGGGACCCGGTCAGGCAAACAATATTGGTCTGACTTATGAGGCCCTTGGATTTGAAGGCGGGCAATCCTTTGCTCTCTCTATAGCGGCAATGGGGTTTTTGGCTGCCTACTTTGTCGGCCTCATATACATCAATATTTTAAAACGAAAAGGCCTGATAAAAAATTCGGGTGATTTATCAGGAAAAGATTTTACCAACACAGAGGAATTCGAAAGCCATA
>WRIA01000168.1 GCA_009782975.1 Clostridiales bacterium | reverse complement strand
AAATATGACATGCTGTTGTCCGGTTATATGTGTTATATTAAATATGGATCGGTAAAAAAAACTTAGGAGGTAAAGGAAAATGGAAGAAAGGTATTGCCAAGGCTGCGGTATGCCTATGGGCGCCACGGACGAGATGTACGGAACCAATGAGGACGGGAGCATAAGCGGGGATTACTGCAAATACTGTTTTGAGAAGGGTGCTTTTACCGCGGCTTGCACTATGGAGGAAATGATAGAATTTTGCGTTCCTCATATGGCTACCGCTGAATCCGGCTTAAGCGAGGATGAGGCCAGAAAAATGATGTCCGGGTTCTTCCCCGCCCTTAAACGTTGGAAGAAGGCATAAAAAGCGGCGCCATGCGGATATCTGCCCTTGCCGCACTTTACAAATACCCCAGCACGCGCAACACAAACACAAAGCCGAACATGGTAAGGGCGGAAAAACCCGTACCCAACACAATGGCCTGGGAGGTAAGGCTTTCATCCGCTCCCATTTGAAAGGCCAGGGGAAAACAGGCGACTGCCGGCGGCCCGGCGAACATGGCCAGTATAACGGCCATCTGTACGGGGCCGAAGCCCATACGGCAGGCTACAAGCACTGCCGCCACGGGTATTACGATCAATTTAATAAGCGCGGAGAGCAAGGCCAGGCGCAGCTTGGCCTGTTCCCCACGGAAATTTACGGAAGCGCCCAGAGTAAACAAGGCCAGCGGCATAGCCATGTCGGACATATAACCCATGGGCGTTTTCAGCATCTGCGGAAGCTTAAAGGGCAAAAGAGAGCAGAGGATGCCCAAAAAAGCGGCAATGACCAGCGGATTAGCAAGGACCTTTTTTAGCATAATGGCTTTGCCTGCGCCTTGCTGTGCATTTCCGCTTAAAACCAGCACGGATAAAATATTGAGCAGCGGCACCATAAAAACCAGCACGGCGGCTGTTTTGATTATACCTGGCTGACCCACCAGGTTATATATAAAAGGCAGCCCCAGCAGCACGCTGTTGGAATGAAAACTGGTTTGGATAAAGGCGCTGCTGGAATAATGATCCCGTATAAAACGCGGCGCTATAAGGCACAGCAGCGCAGCGCATACCAGTGTGCCGCCTACGCAAAGCAAAGTAAGAGGCAAATCGAAATCCGCCCGAAAATCACTTTGCATAATGTTAAGAAACAGCAGACAGGGCAAAGCCACATAAAAGCAGACCTTTGTGCTGGCCTTTACAAAACCATCGTCAAAAAAACCTTTGGTTTTTAATAAATAACCCAGCACCACAATAAGAAAAAGCGGCGCTACCGCGTTTATGCTGAATAGAAGATCAGCCATTTACGACCTCCATTTTATATACTGTACGGCTTATTCAGTAGCTTTCCGGGATTTATACGGCGTGTCGCGTAAAGGCAAAACAGAGCGGAATATGCCGTCGCGATTGAAATAGGCCGCCTGTACCGCCGCCGCCGTGGGTATAGCCGCTATCTCCCCCAGGCCTTTGGATCCGTTTGCGGGCAGGCTTTTGTAAAGCGCGGTATCCTTTTTACCCGCAAACAGCGGCACTATTTCCGGCGCGTCCACCGCTTTAAGCAAACCCAGCCGGGCAAAGGATGCCAAAGGCGCGCCATTAGTCAGGCGCATATCCTCGGAAAGCGCGTAGCCCATACTCATCAGTACCCCGCCTTCCACTTGCCCTTCCGCCATCATAGGATTGATAATGCGCCCGCTGTCATGGGCGGCTATCACGCGCTTTATGTATCCTGCTTCATCCAGTTCCACCAGATGCGCGGCATAGCTGTAGGCCACATGGCTTACGGGGTGGGGCTTTTTTGCGCCTAAAGGATCGGTGATACCTGCATATTCGCCTAAAAACTCCCGGCCTTCCAAGGCGTTAAGGCTGCCCGCGCTATCAAGGGCTTTTCTAAGCAGGATAGCGGCCCGGCGCGCCGCCTCCCCGGCAAACAGGCTTTGGCGGGAGGCCGTGGTATTTCCGCAATCCGGGCTGGTAGCGGTATCCGGCGCGTTGACATGAACTAAAGAGGGAGCCAGCCCCGCTTCTTCACAGACCATTTGCGCCAGCACAGTAGCCAGTCCCTGACCTATGCAAGCCCCGCTGCAATAGATCTCTGCCAGGCCGTTTTTTATTTTCAGCAGGCAGCGCCCCATATCCGTTATGCCCATACCCAAGCCGCTGTTTTTAATAGCGCAGGCCAGACCTGCTTTGGGGTTGGCCGTGTAATAGGGATAAACAGCATCCAATGCTTCCTCTATGGCGCAATCCGCGCTCGCTGTCTGCCCGTTTGGCATGGTATCTCCGGGCCTAAGGGCGTTTTGCCGCCGTATTTGCCAGGGGTCTAAGCCCGCTTTACGGGCCAGCAAATTTAAATTTGCTTCGGCGGCAAAACAGCTTTGGCTGACGCCAAAGCCGCGAAAAGCGCCGCCGGGCGGGTTATTTGTGTAATAGGCGCGGCCTTCAATATCCACATTGGGGATGCGGTAAGGTCCACCCGCATGTGTGCAGGCCCGTTGCAGCACCGGACGGGTAAGAGAGGCGTAAGCCCCGGCATCCGCCGCAATGCGTACTTTTACCGCCGTTATATTGCCAAAATTATCGCAGGCTGTGGTATAATCTATCTCCATAGCGTGGCGCTTGGGGTGTACCAGCATACTTTCGGCGCGGGTAAGCGTTACCTTTACCGGGCGCTGTGTATGATAGGCCAGCAACGTCGCGTGATGCTGCGCGCTCATATCTTCCTTTCCGCCAAAGCCGCCGCCCACGAAGGCAGCGCGCACCCGTATGCTTTCCGGCGGTAGGCCCAGCATAGCCGCCACTTCCTTGCGGGTCTGATAAACGCCTTGGTCGCCGCTGATAATGTATATGCCGTCCCCTTCCGGTTTTGCCAGTGCTGTTTCCGGCTCCA
>WRIA01000167.1 GCA_009782975.1 Clostridiales bacterium | reverse complement strand
TGTGTCCTTTAAAGCCTGTCGCAATGAGTTGTTGGAAATGGTGCAGCCCAGACTGGTGAAAAAGCTTTACCTCAACAAAAAACTGATCAGCCAGGGCACGGTGCAGCATTTGCTGTTTTTCATTGTTTCTTTTTGCTTTTTTACCTTGGCGGGAGCGGCGCTGCTCACCCTAAGCGGTCTGGGTATAGCAGACGCGCTTTCGGCCTCTTTGGCCTGCATAAGCAATGTAGGGCCGGGCCTGGGCGGCATTCGGCCGCCCGTGGATTACGCCTCCTTGAACGCGCTGGCCCTTTGTGTGCTGATCTTCAATATGATGATCGGCCGCCTGGAAATATTCACGGTGCTGGTATTATTTTTACCCCGCGTGTGGAAGAAATAAAAGGACGCCTTGCTAATGAACAATAACTCTCCACTCTCCTCTCTCAACTCTCCACTGCTTTTAACGGCGGCGCAGTTTTTCTTTCCCCAGCGACGCTGCATAATATGCGGGGAGATCAGCGGTGTTCCGGGTTTATGTGAGGCTTGCCGGGAGGAGTTTTTTGCTATGCCGCGCTGCGATATCTGCTCCGCTTTTATCGAAGCGCCCGGTCTTTGCCCTCAGTGCGCCGCAACGCGGCCCTATTTTACGCTTTCCCGCGCTGCCGCGCCCTATGCCGGAGCGCTGCGGGATAGCTTGCGCGACTTCAAGTATCAGGAAAAAACCTGGCTGCGCCGGCCGTTGGCAGCGTTGCTGGCGCAAACATATACGCAATATTATCAGGAGCTGCCTATCAGCGCCGTGACGCCGGTACCTTTATCCGCCTCCAGGCTCAAGGCGCGCGGCTATAATCAAAGCGCCATGCTTTCCCGGCTGCTCGCGGCGGAGTTTTACCTGGATCATCAACCCGGCCTGCTTACGCGGCAGTTGGATACGCCGCCTTTGGCTACCTATGACGGCGCTCAGAGGCGCGTGTTTCTTACGCAGGCTTTTAGCGCGTCGCCCGCGGCGCAAGGGCAAACAGTACTGCTGGTGGATGATATCTATACTAGCGGGGCGACCTTAAACGCCTGCGCGGCTGCGCTGCTGGCCGCCGGGGCGCAGGCGGTATACGGGCTTACGGCGGCCTCTTACGACGCCCGCGGAAAAATAGAGGATTTTGACCCTTCCAGGGCAAATATTATAAGGTGTTATATTAGAACCAGAAAGGAGAAAAGCGAATGAATATTACCTTTAAAGCCAGGAACATGGAAATCAGCAACGCGTTAAAGGAATACGCTACAAAACGCCTGTCCAAGTTCGACAAGCTGATCAAGGCGGAGGATGCTGTGGTCTCTATGACCATGGTAAAAGACAGATACCGGCTGGAGGTAACGATTCCTTATAACGGTATAACAATAAGGGGTGAGGAAGAGGGCTACGATTTATATACCAGTGTGGATAATGTAACGGAAAAGCTGGAAAGTCAGATCCATAAATACCGCACCCGCCTGATCAAGAAGGGCCGCGGGGAAAAGTTGCCTATAGCCGAAACCGTTCCGGCTTATACGGAAGACGACCGGCCGGTTAAAGAGAAGCACTTTATCACCAAGCCTATGCCGGTAGACGAGGCGATCATGCAGATGAACCTACTGGGGCACAGTTTCTTTGTCTTCATCAACAGCGAGGGCGGCAATACCGTAAACGTTATCTACCGCCGCAACGACGGTGATTACGGCCTGCTGGCGCCCGAGGTTTAGCATATATGGTGACGGATAAATGAGCAAGATTATTATCGTAGGCGGCGTAGCCGGCGGCGCTACGGCGGCAGCCCGTTTGCGCCGCTTAGACGAACAGGCCGAGATCATCATGTTTGAGCGCGGGGAGCATATCAGTTTTGCCAACTGTGGCTTGCCCTATCATATCGGCGGCGTGATAGCCGAGCGCGCAAAGCTGCTTTTGCAGACCCCCGCGAGCTTCCATCAGCGGTTTAAGGGGGATGTACGGGTGCTGCAGGAAGTACGCTCTATCGACCGCGCAGCCAAGACGGTGTCGGTAGAAAACCTGCGTAGTGGCGAAACCTACAGCGAAAGCTACGATAAGCTGATTCTGGCGCCCGGCGGCGCGCCCCTTAAACCGCCGCTGCCAGGCATAGATTCGCCGCGGGTGTTCACCTTGCGCAATGTGGCCGATCTGGATCGCATCAAAGAGTACATTGTCGCAAACCAAGCAAAAAGCGCGGTGGTGGCGGGCGGCGGTTTTATCGGTATCGAAATGGCCGAAAACCTGCATAAAGCCGGTCTACAGGTTAGCATTGTCGAATTATCCGATCAAGTTATCGCCCCTTTGGATATCGACATGGCCTGTGATATCCATCGCCATCTGCGTGAAAAGGGCGTTCTGTTGTATCTCAACAACGGCATAAAAGCCCTCGAGGAGCGCAGCGGCGGCGTAAGAGTTCAATTGAGCAGCGGCTCGCTGGAAGCGGATCTGGTGATACTGGCTATCGGCGTTAAGCCCGATAGCCTGCTGGCGGTAGAAGCCGGTTTGAGCGTCAACGCGCGGGGCGGTATCAAAACAGATCAGCATATGCGCACATCAGATCCGCATATTTACGCAGTGGGGGACGCGGTAGAGGTAACAGATTTTGTCAGCGGGCAAGCTGTTTTAATCCCGCTGGCCGGCCCCGCTAATAAGCAAGCCCGTATCGCCGCCGACCATATCTGCGGCCTGCCTTCCGCATACGGCGGAACGCAGGGCTCGGCGGTCATCAAGGTTTTTGATATGACTGTCGCGACGACCGGCCTAAACGAAAAGACCGCCATAAGGCTGGGCTTAGATTATGATAAAGTGTTTTTATGGCAGCCGGGCCACGCGAGTTATTATCCCGGCGCGCGTCCCATGTCTATGAAAATACTCTTTGCCAAAGCAAGCGGTAAGATCCTGGGCGCG
>WRIA01000166.1 GCA_009782975.1 Clostridiales bacterium | reverse complement strand
TAGGCTCTCACCTTACCGGGGTGCTGTATATCTTGGATGAGCCCAGCATAGGCCTGCATCAGCGGGATAACGCCCGCTTGATAGAGGCCCTTAAACATCTGCGGGATCTGGGCAATTCCGTGCTGGTGGTGGAACATGACGAGGAGATGATGGAGGCCGCCGACCATATAATCGACATAGGGCCGGGCGCGGGTGAACATGGCGGGCATATAGTGGCCGCCGGCGGCCTGCCGGATATCATGGCCTGCGCCGGTTCGCTTACCGGGCAATACTTAAGCGGCGTCCGGCGCATAGAAACGCCGCAAACGCGCCGCAAGCCCAATGGCCGCCGGCTGCGCATCAATGGCGCTACGGCAAATAATCTGCGCCATATAGATGTGGAACTGCCCTTAAATATGTTCATATGCGTTACCGGCGTTTCCGGCAGCGGCAAAAGCTCCCTGATAAACGAGAT
The DNA here is from genome assembly GCA_009782975.1 of Clostridiales bacterium. Next base: position 2,455 of record WRIA01000166.1, on the reverse strand, counting down.
ACTGTACAAGGCGGCGGCCCGCCGCTTGAACCGCGCCCATACCGTACCCGGCGGTTTTGAGGAAATATTGGGCCTGGAGCATCTGGATAAGGTTATAGCCATAGACCAATCCCCAATAGGCCGCACCCCGCGCTCCAACCCGGCCACCTATACCGGCCTGTTCGACCTGGTACGAGAATTGTACTCCCTTACCCCGGAGGCCAAAGCGCGGGGATATAAGCCGGGGCGCTTCAGTTTTAATGTGCGCGGCGGGCGCTGCGAGGCCTGTCAGGGTGACGGTATCATAAAGATAGAGATGCACTTTTTGCCGGATATATATGTGCCCTGCGAGGTATGCAAGGGCGCGCGCTACAACCGCGAGACGCTGGACGTTTATTATAAGGATAAAAATATAGCCGCCGTACTGGATATGACTGTGGACGAGGCGGCGGCCTTTTTTGCCAACCTGCCGCGCCTAAGCCGCAAGCTGCAAACCCTGCAAGACGTGGGTTTGGGCTATATACGGCTGGGGCAAAGCGCCACCACCCTTTCCGGCGGCGAAGCCCAGCGCGTTAAGCTGGCCAGCGAGCTTTCCCGCCGCAGCAACGGCCGTACCTTGTATATTCTGGACGAGCCTACCACCGGCCTGCACACCTCGGATATACACCGCCTGCTTACGGTTCTTAACCGCCTGGTGGAAGCGGGTGACACGGTTATAGTGATAGAACACAACCTGCACGTTATAAAGACCGCCGACTATATCATAGACCTGGGGCCAAATGGCGGCAAGGGCGGCGGTTTGGTGATAGCCAGCGGCACCCCGGAGGAAGTGGCGGCCAACGCGAAAAGCTATACAGGGCAATATTTACTCAAAGTTTTGGGGTAAATATGCTCAATATTTTGTTATAAATATGCTCAATATTTTGATAGCAGAATAGAATTTGATGTATTTTAAGAAAAATCAAAGCACGGAAGTACAAGTTTTAAAATAAATGTAAAATATGCTTGACAAACAAAGTAAAGCACGCTATACTATAAATGTAAAGCGCGCATTACTTTATTTTTGGGAGGTGGGTTTGTTGCGTAACAGAATACTGGAATTACGCAAACCAAAAAAAATTACCCAGCAGGAATTGGCGGATGCCGTGGGGGTAACCAGGCAAACCATAATATCCCTGGAAAACGGCAAATATAATGCTTCTTTGCAGTTAGCCTACAGGATAGCGCGGTTTTTTGAGCTGAAGATCGAAGATATATTTATTTACGAGGAGGAATAAAAAATGTTGGTAAACAAATTAGGTTCCGGTAATATGGATTTCGGAAAAAAGGTAAAAATGAGGATATGGGGTTCTGCCGTGCTGATAGTTTTGGGCGCTATTACAGCCGGGATAGTATTATTTTTAGAGCCGTTAAGCGCGGAATACAGTAACGATGCCTCATTTTTGCTGGGCTTTTACTTCGGTTTGGGTTTTGGCCTTATAGGCGCGGGAACCGCCACCATAATAAAGAATACCAGGTATCTTAAAAACGCGGATAAATTCAAGGCCGCAGAAATTGCCTATAAAGACGAGCGCAACCGCTTTATCAGCAATAAAACCTGGTCTGTATCGGCGCTTGCCATGCTTGTTCTTATTTATCTTGCAGTTATAATCTCCGGTGTTTACAATATGATGGTTTTCCGCACTTTACTTATGGTTTTGGGCGTGTTCGGGTTGGTACTGCTTATCGTCAATACTACCCTGAAAAGAATATATTGACAAAATCGTCAGGTCTTTGTATAGTGGCATTAAGGTAGCGCTAATATGGACGTTGACGTGAAAAACAAGGGGGTAGTTTTATTGAACAAGCAGTTGCTTGTTGCTCCATGCGGATTGGATTGTTTTAACTGCCCGGTTTTTGAAGACAATATTACGGAAGATATACGGAAAGGTATGTCTCAATACCAAAAAATCCCTCCTGAAGATGTGGCTTGTAAGGGCTGTAAACCGGAACAAGGGCGGTGCAGATTTACGCAAAACTGTGCAACATGGGCCTGCTCGCAAGAAAAAGGCGTTTCCTTCTGCTATGAATGCGGGGAGTTTCCCTGCGGCTTATTAGCTCCCTCCGCCAAAGGGGCAAGTTATCCCCACAACATGAAGGTATATAATCTTTGCAGGATGAAACTTGTTGGCCTTGAGGCGTGGATCGAAGAATCTGATAATATTCGCAGAAGGTACTACGAGGGCAACTTCATTGTGTGGCAAGGTCCTGTCTTGGAATAGCAAATGACAAAAAGGCACTCAAATTGAGTGCCTTTCAAGATCGCAGGCTTCTTTTATGCTGTCCTTTTTATTCCCGCTGCCGGTCTTTGTTCAGATATCCGTGTATCCGGGATCGTTGGGGATTATCAGCGCCAAAACTAAATAAATGATAAGCCCGCCTAAAACGAAACCGGGGAATACCGCGCAAAACACATACAGTACCCGTATGATAGTGG
>WRIA01000165.1 GCA_009782975.1 Clostridiales bacterium | reverse complement strand
ACCGAGGATCTGCAGGAGATAATCTCCTCCTATCAGGCTATCTACAGGGCGGCCATCGGCGAGGATTTTCCGGCAGACCCGCAAAGGCAGCTTTTAAAGGCCGTTAAGGCCGTGTTCCGCTCCTGGAACAATCAGCGCGCCATAGTTTATCGCCGCATGAACGACATCCCGGTGGAATGGGGCACCGCGGTAAACGTACAGACTATGGTGTTCGGCAATATGGGGGATACCTCCGGCACCGGCGTGGCCTTTACCCGCAATCCGGCCACCGGGGAAAAGCGTATATTCGGCGAATATTTGATAAATGCCCAGGGAGAGGACGTTGTGGCAGGTATCCGTACCCCCAAGCCTATCTCCGTGCTGGAAAACGATATGCCAAATGTCTATGCGCAATTTATGGGTATAGCCAAGACACTGGAGGACCATTACCGCGATATGCAGGATATGGAGTTTACCATAGAAAACGGCAAGCTGTATTTTTTGCAGACCAGAAACGGCAAGCGCACCGCCACCGCCGCGCTTAAGGTAGCGGTGGATATGGTGGAGGAAGGTATGCTTACGGAAAAGGAAGCGGTGCTTAAGGTGGAGCCCAAACAGCTGGATCAACTGCTGCACCCCACCTTTGACGAAAAAGCGCTGGCTAAGGCCCAGCTACTGGGCAAGGGGCTGGCGGCTTCCCCCGGTTCCGCCGCCGGGCGGCTCTATTTTACGGCGGAGGAAGCCAAGATAGCCAAAACGGTGCGCAACGAGCGCGTTATATTGGCCCGGCAGGAAACTTCTCCCGAGGATATAGAGGGCATGGTGGCGGCCCAGGGCATCATCACCGCACGGGGCGGTATGACCTCTCACGCAGCCGTGGTGGCCCGCGGTATGGGTACCTGCTGCGTGGCCGGTTGCGGCGACGCCCGCATAGACGAACACTCCAAGACCTTTATACTGGGCGGGCAAACCTTTAAGGAGGGGGAATATATCTCTTTGGACGGAAGCACCGGCAAGGTGTATGCGGGGGATCTGCCAACTAAAGAGGCCAATATTACAGGGGATTTCGGGCGCTTTATGGCCTGGGCGGATTCATACCGCAGATTAAAGGTGCGCGCCAATGCCGATACCCCCCACGACGCGGCCAATGCCATAAGTTTCGGCGCGGAGGGCATAGGCCTTACCCGTACCGAGCATATGTTTTTCAACGAGGACCGCATAGCCCGTATGCGCCAGATGATACTTTCCGATACCGAAAAGCAGCGCCGCGAGGCTCTTGATCATTTGCTGCCGATGCAGAGAAACGATTTTATCGGCATTTACGAGGCTATGCAGGAACGCCCGGTAACGGTGCGCCTGCTGGATCCCCCGCTACATGAATTTTTGCCCCAAAACGAGGACGATATAGCTATACTGGCCCACGAGCTGGGCATCACCTTTACGGAGGTCAAGGCGCGCTGCGCTCACCTGCATGAGTTCAATCCCATGATGGGGCATCGCGGCTGCCGACTCTCCGTATCTTATCCGGAAATTACGCAAATGCAGGTCCGCGCCATTATAGAGGCTGCTTTGGAAGTTAAAAAGAGCAAGGGCTACGATATCGTGCCGGAGATCATGGTACCGCTTACCGAGGGATGCAAGGAATTCCGTTATGTGCGCTCTTTGGTGGACGCTGTGGCGTCCGAGGCGATAGCCGCCAGTGGCATAGAGATGAAATATCTTGTAGGCACTATGATGGAGATACCCCGCGCCTGCCTGACCGCGGACGAGATAGCGGAGGAAGCCGCCGAATTTTTCTCCTTCGGCACAAATGATCTTAGCCAGATGACCTACGGTTTTTCCCGGGATGATGTGGGCACCTTTATGGAAGATTATTACAGAAAGCTTATCTTCGACAGCGACCCCTTTGCCAAGCTGGATCAAAAGGGCGTGGGGCTTTTGATGGAGATAGCGGTGGAAAAAGGGAAGAAGGTGCGGCCCGACATAAAGCTGGGTATCTGCGGAGAGCATGGCGGCGACCCCGCCTCGGTGGAATTTTGCCATCGTTTGGGGCTGGATTATGTAAGCTGCTCTCCCTTCCGCGTGCCCATAGCGCGCCTGGCCGCCGCTCAGGCCGTCATCAAAGAGCAGGTATAGTAGTTGCTTCGATGTTAAAAACCCGTCACCGGAAAAACTGGCGGCGGGTTTTTATCCTTCCTGTAAAAGAGGGCCATAATGATCGTTACATTTACTTCGCATAATAAAGCCGTTAAGGCTGCCGCCGGCGAGAACCTGCTCGATATTATTTCCCGCGCAGGCATCATATTGGATGGTAGCTGCGGCGGAAATGGTAATTGCGGTTGCTGCAAAGTACAGATCGTCGGCGGTCGTATATGCGCGCTTACTCCGCGGGAGAAAATTTTGCTTGGCGCGGAAGAAATTGCCGGTCAATATAGGCTGGCCTGCCATGTGCGCATAGATGATGATTTGCAGGTAAAAATACCTCGGTCGCGGCAGACGGATAATCGTAAAAGCCGGCTTAACTGTTTGCCGAGTCATTTTTACCTGCCGCCGGGGGATCGCAAACAGGGATTAGGCATTGCTTTTGATGTTGGCACCACCACGGTCGCAGGTCTTTTGTGGGATATGGGTAAGGCGGAGCTGTTGGATGCCGTTGCCCTTACTAATCCCCAAAGCATTTACGGAGCCGATGTGATTTCCCGCATCAATTTTTGCGGCGAAGCTCCCGCTAATTTAGGGATAATGCAGAAAAAAATCATTGATTGCTGCAATCATATCCTGCATATCCTTTTGGCAAAGCAGCAGCGTGCGGCTACCGAGATCACAGAAGCTGTTATGGTGGGCAACAGCACCATGAGCCATATTTTTCTGGGTATATCTCCCGCCAGCCTGGCTGCCCTGCCGTTCCTTCCGGCGTTTAGCGGCCCGCAAAACGTAACGGCTGCGGCATTAGGTTTGGGCAT
>WRIA01000164.1 GCA_009782975.1 Clostridiales bacterium | reverse complement strand
CGCCCGTTGCGTCTAAGGCGCAGCTTTCGGAGGTAAGAATAAAAGAGCCATCGCGCTCGCCCAGGCATAAGGGACGTATGCCCAAAGGGTCGCGGACGCCTATCAGCTTGCGAGGGGACATAAGCACCAAAGAATAAGCGCCTTGCAGCACGGCCATAGCGCGAAGCACGGCCTGTTCTATAGATTTGCTGTTAAGGCGCTGCTTTATGATATGATAAGCTATTACCTCGGCGTCACTGGTGGTGTGGAAAATAGAACCGTTAAGTTCCAACTCCCGGCGCAGGGCCGCCATATTGGTAAGGCGGCCGTTATGGGCTAAGGCCAGCGACCCCTTGATGTGATTGATGGTAAGTGGCTGGGCGTTGCGGCGGTTGCCGGTTGCCGCCGTGCCATAACGCACATGGCCTACGGCTATGTGGCCCTGCCCCAGCTCGGACAGGGCCCGGTGATCAAAAACCTCGTTCACCAGCCCCAAATCGCGGCGGCTGTGGGTGACACCGGATCTGTTTACCACTATGCCGCAGCTTTCCTGCCCGCGGTGTTGCAGGGCGAACAGTGCGTAATAGGCGTCTTCCGCCACCGCGGCCAGTTTTGGGCTGTAAATGCCGAATACGCCGCATTCCTCGTGGAGTTTTGCCATTATCGTTTCCCCCATAGGTAGTATTGTTGGGTCACCGTTTTAAAAGCTCCTGCAATTCCGCGTCCTTTTTAAGCACGTTTTCGCTCATAGAAAGGCGCAGGGCGAGAAGCTTTTTTGCAAGGGCCGCGTCCGTAAGCGCCAGTATCTGGGCGGACAGCATGGCGGCGTTATAAGCTCCGTCGATAGCCACGGTGGCCACCGGCAGGCCTTGGGGCATCTGCACCGTGGAGAGCAGGGCATCCAGCCCGTCCAGGGTGGAGGATTTTACGGGTATGCCTATAACCGGCAGCGTGGTGGCGGCGGCTATGGCCCCGGCCAGGTGGGCGGCTTTGCCCGCCGCTGCTATGATAACGCCGAAGCCGTTTTCGGCGGCGCCGGCGGCAAAGGCCGAAGTTTGCTTGGGGGTACGGTGGGCGGAATAAACATGGGCCTCGCAGGGGATATCCAGCTCCTTCAGAAGATCGAGCGCGGGCTGCACGGCGTTAAGGTCGCTGATGCTGCCCATTATAACGGCTATTTTTTTCATCTTTTATTACCGGTCCTTTTACTAATTATTTAGGTTTTTAAGGAACCCATAAACCTGGGAAACCGATCAAGTACAATATTTTGCACTTAATTTTTGATTTTTATGTCCGCAAATAATAAAAGCGCAGTGCGGGTACACTACACCGGTTAAACGGGTCTTTTGGGGCAGACTTTTGCCTTGGGGCCATAAACGGGGCCGCCGCAGATATTTTCGGGAACAAACTGCCCGGTGGCAAGCAATTTTATCACCTCTGGAACATATTGATATCAATATGAAATACTTGATTATCATACCACAATATATGGTATCAAGTCAACCGGAAATTTACATCTTTCGCGGTTTGTTAAAAACTGATGATGTTTAAATGTTCCAGCAGAATTTTAAGCCCTATCAAAGTAAGTATAAGGCCGCCCAAAAGCGTAGCGCGGGAGCCTGCCCTTTTGCCGAACATATTTCCTACCTTTACCCCCAGCGCGGATAGAGCAAGGGTGGTAAGGCCTATAAAGCACACCGCGGGGAGGATAGCCGCCTGAAGAACGGCGAAGGATACACCCACGGCCAGCGCGTCTATGCTGGTGGCCACAGCCAAAGGCAGCATTTGCCCGGGGCGCAGGGATATTTCGTTTTCGGGGCCATCCTTTTGTTTAAAGCTTTCCCTTATCATTTTGCCGCCCAGAAAGCAGAGCAGCCCAAAAGCTATCCAGTGACCGTAAGCTATTATGCCGGTGGCAAATTGCCTGGCCGCCATATAGCCTATAAGGGGCATAAAAGCCTGAAAAAAGCCGAAATACAAGGCGATAACCAGCACTTTTTTTGCCATAGCCTCCTTTATTGTCAACCCGGCGCACACGGATACGGCAAAAGCGTCCATAGAAAGCCCCACGGCCAGTAAAAAGAGTTCCGCCAGCTTCATGGGCGTTTTTCCTTATAGGGGAATAGTTTGACGATTACCCGAACAAAGATATAGATGACCGTTAGGGCGGCAAATACCCCGGCAAGCCCGTACAGCATAAGTTGCAGCGACAGGGAAAACATATTTTTTCCTCCCGTGATTATAATTGAAACGGCGATCATTTAAAGATTGTCTCGTAAAAAAATATTTGCGAAGTTAAACATTTTATTTAGGAAGTTAAACTTTTTATTTGCGAAGTTAAACATTTTGCCGAAAAGCGGATCGCCGCGCCGCCAAAGGCACATAGCAATTACAGATAAGGGGCTTTTTGCGGCAGCAGGGTAATTGTATCTACACCAGCCAGGGCACTATGGCCAGCACTATGCCCCCGGCTATGGCGGAGGCCACCTGCCCCGCCACATTGGCGGAAACGGCCGGCATAAGCAAAAAGTTTTGCGGGTCCTCCTTTACCCCCATTTTTTGCACTGTACGCGCCGACATGGGGAAGGCCGATATGCCCGCCGCGCCCACCATGGGGTTTATTTTGTCCTTGCAAAACAGGTTAAGCAGTTTTACAAACAGCACCCCGCCCGCCGTGTCGAATACAAAGGCGGCGAAGCCCAGCGTAAGTATAAGCAACGTTATTGGTTGCAAAAAATACTCGCCGCGCATGGTAGAGCCTATGGTTATGCCCAGCAGCAAAGTAACCAGGCTGGCCAGCTCGTTTTGGGCGGCTTTGGAAAGTCTTTCCAACACGCCGCTTTCCCGCACCAGGTTACCGAACATCAAGAACCCCACCAGGGGTACGCATATGGGGGCGACGATGCCGGAGATGACGGTCACGATTATGGGGAAGAGGATAAGGGCGGTTTTCGAGATGCGCTTAT
>WRIA01000163.1 GCA_009782975.1 Clostridiales bacterium | reverse complement strand
TTCGAAAAATTCAAGCTTGCCTATTCTGGCGGCGGCGATCCTTTGCGATGAACCGATAAAACTTTATAATTGCCCGGACATAAGCGATGTGGACAAAATGCTGGGTATTTTAAAACATACCGGAGCAAAAATAAATAAAGATAAAAACACCGTTGAGATAGATTGCTCCAACGCCCGCAATCATGAAATGCCCCAGAAGTTTTCAAAAGAGATCCGCTCATCTATTTTTATGCTGGGCTCGGTGGTTTCGCGATTCAAGAAAGCGAAATTTATATATCCGGGCGGCTGCGAGATCGGGTCAAGGCCGATAGATCTGCACTTAAAGGGCCTTAGGGAGCTGAATATAACTATAACCGAAGAGGATGATGAGATATTCTGCGTATCGGATGAGATCAGGGGAGCGAGGATATTTCTTGATTATCCCAGCGTGGGGGCGACCGAAAATATTATTATGGCGGCGGTGCTGGCCAATGGACATACAATAATCGGCAATGCCGCTTGTGAGCCGGAAATTGTAGATCTTTCCAATATGCTTTCCGCCATGGGAGCGAAAATTAAGGGTGCCGGAACCAATGTCATCCGCATAACCGGGGTAAAGAAACTAAACCCAGCCCGTCATACCGTAATCCCAGACCGTATTGAAGCCGGCAGCTTTATGGTTGTGGCAGCAGCTACTAAAGGCGAACTTATCATCACCAATGTAATTACCGAGCATATCAAATCTATTATCGCCAAATTACAAGAAGCCGGAGTTACGGTAGAGGAAGGCTATGACGGCGTACATGTTATAGGCAATAGACGTTTGCTGCCCGTAGACCTAAAAACCATGCCTTACCCCGGCTTTCCTACCGATATGCAGGCTCAATTTATGGCGCTGCTTACCTTGGCCGGCGGCGCCAGCGTTATCACGGAAACCGTGTTCGAGAACCGCTTTCGCCATGCCGGGGAGCTAAAAAAGATGTGTGCCGATATAAAGACAAACGGGCACAGCGCCGTGATAAACGGCATAAAGCGGCTGCGCGGCGCGGCTGTGGAGGCTACCGATCTACGGGCCGGGGCGGCCATGATAGTGGCGGCGCTGGCTGCCGAGGGCGTTACAAGTATAGGCAACGTACACCATATAGAGCGCGGTTACGAAAATATTTGCGGCAAGCTGGCCGCGGTGGGCGCCGGAATAAAAGTGGTGGAAGAATAGGTATTGCGCCGCGCGCTTTTTTGCGCTATACTATATAGTGTTCCTTATGCGGGTGTAACTCAATGGCAGAGTTCCAGCCTTCCAAGCTGGCTACGTGGGTTCGATTCCCATCACCCGCTCCATATTTGTGCCAGTAGCTCAGTTGGATAGAGCAACGGCCTTCTAAGCCGTGGGTCGGGGGTTCGAATCCCTTCTGGCGCACCAGAAAATAAAAATCCCAGCTATCAATAATAATGGTTGGGGTTTTGCGACTGGATCAAAAAAAAAGTTTTTTGTGCTTGCCAGAGCGGAAAAAATACTGTATAATATTTTTTGGCCGGAAAATTGAATATGCTTCTGTAGCTCAGGAGGCAGAGCGCGTCCTTGGTAAGGACGAGGTCACCAGTTCGAATCTGGTCAGAAGCTCCAGCAAAACCCGCATGGCACAGGCCTTGCGGGTTTTTACATGCCTAAAAACAAAAGCCATTGGAGCCAAAAAACAGCAAAATATGTTTAAAAGTTAGGTTTGATCAAGAAGTTGACCCGTATATGGAAGGAGATTTTATAAATGACTGCTTTTACGTGAAACATTTTGTGTCTTATCTGGATCATACGGAACCTTTTTGCCGGTTTTTTCGTCATATTATATATAAGGCAGTTATACGCGTAAAACGCTAAGTTTGCGTATGCGCCTGTAAAAAGGTCTCAAAAACTTAAAACGGCGCTTTGCCCGCCTGCTTAAACATATTGTGCCGCAGAATATAATATGTTATAATAAAAAAAATTTTTACTATCATTTTAAGGAGACCGCTTATGCCTAAAAAAACCAAAAAAAACTCCATGCGCCGACCAAAAAGAGGGATACGCTGGGGTTATATACTCCTCTTTTTGCTTATCATCATTATGATGGCCTCCCTTATAGGCGGCGTTATGGTGGCTGGCTGGGTATTCGGGCTGGCCAAAGAGCTGCCGGAGATAACCGCCGACGACCTTATCATGGAGCAAAACAGCTATGTTTATGACAGGTACGGTCGGCAATTGGGCATGCTTCATGCCGGGCAGAACCGGGATACGGTGGAGCTTGCCGATATGCCGCCCTTTTTGATAGACGCGGTGCTGGCCTCCGAGGACATCCGCTTTTACGATCACAACGGCGTGGATTTCCGCTCTGTTATGCGCGCCGTGATGGTGGACGCGCGGGACAGCATAAAAGCGCGCGAGCTGACCTTTACCCAGGGAGCTTCCACCATCTCCATGCAGCTGGTGCGCAATGTGGTGGCGGATACAAAAAAATCTTTGGACCGAAAGGTAAAAGAAGCTCTGCTGGCCATGGAGTTTGAAAAGAACATTAATAGTAAGGATGAAATACTTTATCTTTATATGAATATGATCTATCTGGGGCCGCGCATCTACGGCTTTAATTCGGCCGCCAGTTACTACTTTAACAAGGAATTGCAGGATATCACCTTAAGCGAGGCTGCGCTGATGGTGGGCATATTGCGTAATGCCGATTATTATTCTCCCTACAGGCACCCGGAGCGGGCCACCAATATACGCAATACGGTGCTTAACAGCCTTATTGTATTCGACGAGGGAAAATACGGCGTTAAAGCCGCCGCCGCCATGAAGGACGAGCTGGTGGTTTACGACGCCCCGGCAAATACGGGCACGGATTACGAACATCCCTGGTTCGTGGATCATGTGCTTATGGAAGCCACCAGCATTTTGCGGAACATGGATATGCCCCCGGAATCCCTTTTTACAGCCGGGCTGCATATTTACACCACCATGGATCCCAAGCTGCAAACGGCTATGGAAAACGCTT
>WRIA01000162.1 GCA_009782975.1 Clostridiales bacterium | reverse complement strand
AGCTCCTGATTGATGGTGGCCATAATGCCCATTTCGAACAGTTTTTTGATGATCTCCGCCGCCGTTTTGCCCATAGCGTGGGCCAGCTCGGAGAGTATGACCGTTTCGCCGATCATGATTTTTTTCGGCACAACGGGCGGCATGACCATTTTGCTGTCCTTGCGGCGGCCCTGTTTATCCTTACGGCCTTTGGCGGGGCGAAAATCGCGCTTGCGGCCGCTGTCCTCCGCCCTATCCAGTATCTGGTCTTTGGTATAATTCTTTTTAGCGGCAGGCGGCCGGTAAGTGGAAGGTTTTTCCTGCGTAACGGCGGGCGGTGGGATATTCAAGCCGCCGCGTCCCGCGGAAGGACGGCCTCCCTGGGGTCTGCCCTGACCAGTTCCCTGGGGGCGCGGACGGTCGCCATAACCGCCGCCCTGACCCGGGGGTCTGCCCTGTCCTGCTCCCTGGGGGCGCGGACGGTCGCCATAACCGCCCTGACCCGGGGGCCTGCCCTGACCTGCTCCCTGGGGGCGTGGACGGTCGCCATAACCACCCTGACCCTGGGGCCTGCCCTGACCTGTTCCCTGAGGACGCGGACGGTCGCCATAACCGCCTTGACCCTGGGGCCTGCCCTGACCTGCTCCCTGAGGACGCGGACGGTCGTTGTAGCCGCTTTGCCCTTGTGGGCGGCTCGGACCCGTTCCCTGGGGGCGGCCTTGCCCGGAGCTTTCCCTGCGGGGCGGCGCCGGCTTGGCGGTAGGAGGCAAAGCGGGCTTTTGAGCGGCAGGTATCTTAGGCGCTTCAGGTTTTTCCGGCGCGGCAGATGTTTTATCCGCGGGGCTTTCCTTAGCGGGAGCTACGGTAGCCTTTGGCAGCGGTTTTTCCTCCTCTGCGACGGGCTCCGCCTTTTTGGCCGGTTTTTCTTCCTCCGGCGCAGGCGTAACGGCCTTTTGTTCCTCTGCCGGTTCAGCCGGTTGCTCCGGCGCAAAGGGAACGCTTTCTTCCGTCTGCTGCGCGGCTACTGCTGCCGCCGCTTCGGCCTGTTCCATTTCCACCACCGCTTTAGGTATGCGCTTTACACGCGGCACAAAGCCACCCGGCCCTGCCACTTGTCCGGGGCCGGCGTTTTTGGCCGCGTATTCCTGACGGATGGCATCGGCATCCTTGGGGCTGACGGCGCTCATGTGGTTTTTTGCCTGCGCATTCATCTTTTGCAGCTTGCGCAGTATATCCTTGCTTTCTACCGAGAGCTCCTTAGCCAGTTCATAGACTTTGATTTTTGCCAAAACTAACACTCCTCGCCTTCATTGGGAAAATTTTTTAATGTGTATTCTTCGCAAAGTTTTAGTATTGCATTGCTAAAACCTTTATCCGTCAGCACCAGCGCCCCCCGGCGGCTTTTGCCCACCGTAAGCCCCAGGCTGGCTTTATCCTGCCACCACAAGAGCGGCAAGCTGTATTTTTTTGCCAGAAAAATAAGTTCCTTTGCCACCGCGGGGGAAACATCACCGGCCAGCACCAGTAAGCACCCAAACCCCGCTTTAAGGGCTTTTTCCGCCGCCGCATCCCCTGCCGCCACCCGGCCCGCTTTCATGGCCAGCCCAAAATAATTGCCTATGCGCAAAGTTTCGGCGCCGGGGCTATATTCTTTCAGGCGCGGCGGCTTATCTCCTCCCGCAACTGTTGCCACAAGGTGTCCTCCGTTTTTACCCTTAGGGCCCGTTCCAGAGCGCGGCTTTTTTTAGCCTTTTGCAGGCAGGCTTCGTCGGGGCAGATATAAGCTCCGCGTCCGGGGCTTTTGCCGCTAAGATCAAGCAAAATATCTCCCCTTGCGTCGCGCGCCAGGCGCAGCAGCAGATTTTTTTCTTTCATTTTTCGGCAGCTGACACACATACGCAGAGGGGTTTTCTTTGGCACTACTGTGTTTCCTCTTCGTCAGCGGCGGCATTTGCGCCGTTATCCGCGGGCTCTGCCGTGCCTTTATCATCAGCGGCTTCCTCTTCGGGGGCTTGTTCCGCTACTACACATTCTTCCGGCGCATCGGCCGCCGTATCCCCGTCCTTTGGCTCTTCCTCTTCGTAAAACTCCTGTTCTTCCGCTTCCAGCAGCGCCGCCATCTGGCTTTCGCTTTTTATATCTATCTTCCAGGCTGTAAGGCGCGCCGCCAGACGGGCATTTTGCCCTTCCTTGCCGATAGCCAGGGAAAGCTGATGATCCGGCACCACCACCTGAGAAAATTTTTCCTCCTCGTCTATGCTTACCGAAATGACCTTGGCCGGGGAAAGGGCATTGCTTATGAAAACCGCCATATCCTCGTCCCAGCGCACGATCTCGATCTTTTCGCCGGACAGCTCGTTTACTATGGATTGCACGCGCATACCCTTGGAGCCCACGCAGGCCCCTACCGGATCCACATTGTCGTTGTGGCTTACCACTGCTATCTTGGCCCGCCAGCCAGGCTCGCGCACCACGGATTTTATTTCCACCGTGCCGTCGTATATTTCCGGCACTTCTTTTTCCAGCAGGCGTTTAAGCAGGCCGGGATGTGAGCGGGAGACCATTATCTGCGGGCCTTTGGTGGTTCTGCGCACCTCCAGCACATATACCTTTATGCGGTCGCCGCTATGATAGCTTTCCCTTTGTATCTGCTCGCTGGGAGCCAGCAGTGCCTCGGTCTTGCCCAGGTCTATATAGATATTCCTGCCCTCCTGCCTTAGCACGGTGGCGGTTATGATGTCGTCCTTGCGGGTGGAAAACTGGTCATAGACCAGGTTGCGCTCGGCCTCGCGTAGGCGCTGTACCACCACATGCTTGGCCGTTTGCGCGGCTATACGCCCAAAGGAGCGGGGCGTTACTTCGGATTCAAACATATCTCCCGGCTCGAAATCGGGGTCGTAACCGCGGGCTTCCTCCAAAGATATCTGGACACGCCCATCCTCCACTTCCTCAACAACGTCTTTGCGGTAAAATACATGGATGTCGCCGTCCTCCCGGTTTATCTCCACCCGTACGTTCTGGGACGAGCCGTAATG
>WRIA01000161.1 GCA_009782975.1 Clostridiales bacterium | reverse complement strand
CTTCTTTTTGAACCGCCAGCCATAAAACGACCTCCTGAAAGAGCAATTTATAATAGCAAAAACAACTTCTGTAAAAATTATATTATAGCCTGGTCACATTTTGGTCGCACTTTCTGATTTTCGACGTTTATTTTTTAAGACCTGCCGGATTTTTTATAAAAATGCAAGTTTTTTTTGTAAAAAAGTATTTATTTTCGCGCTACAATGATATATAATATAGAATGTAGTCACTAAAAAGCTTGTTACAACTGTGACGGATACGCAAGTTTTTACGTTTACGGGGCTTTAAGCAAAAAGTCGCGCCGCGTATATCATACCCTTTAGCACCGGTTTTTACAATTTTTTTGCGGAAAGGTTAGGAAGATGACAAAAAGGGCGGCTTCCCCTGATGTTGAGGCGAATATCGTACCCATACGCGCGGTTATGCTGGGGGATTTTAAACTCTATGTGGGCGACGTGCTGATAGACGAGGAAGTCAGCCGTTCCCATAAGATGTGGAACCTGCTGGCTTATTTGATAATCCACCGTAACCGCAATGTGCCGCAGGAAGAATTGATAGAGGTGCTGTGGCCGGAGGACAACAGCCAGAATCCCGGCAATGCCTTAAAAACGCTGCTATACCGTACCCGCGCCACTGTATTGCCCCTTTTGGGAGACGAGTTACAGCTTATCCTTTCCCAGCGCGGCTCTTATTCCTGGAACCATACACTTACCTGCGATGTAGATGCGGAGGATTTTGCGGTTCTGGCGCGTCAGGCGTCTAACAGATCCCTTTCCGACGAGGAGCGCCGGGAGCTTTACCGGGAGGCTATCTCCCTGTACAACCACGATTTTTTGCCCAAGCTTGCCGAGCAGTTATGGGTGATACCTCTTTCGGCTTACTATCATACCCTGTATCTGGACGCGGTGTCCGAATATTCTCAACTTTTGTTTAAAATGGAACAATATGCCGAGTTGGCCCGTCTTATAAATGAAGCCATAAAAATAGAGCCCTACGATGACAAGCTGCACGCCCTGCTGATAACGGCCCAACTACGCCAGGGCAACAGCCTGGCCGCCCTTAACCATTACGATTCAGCCACGGAATTGCTTTACCGCAACCTGGGGGTAAGGCCCTCCGAGGAATTGCGCGCCCTGTATCACGAAATAATGCAGGAAAGAAAGAATCTGGAGATGGACCTGGACGTTATCCAGAAGGACCTGCAGGAAGCTGCTTCCCGCCCCGGCGCTTTTGTGTGCGATTACGGATTTTTCCGCGAAGCCTACCGCCTGGAGGCGCGGCGTGCCGGACGCGAAGGCACCTGCGTACACGTGGCGCTGGTAACGGTTTCCCTGCCGGACGGCAAGACCCCGGCCTTAAAGCCTCTTAACGCCACTATGGATCAGCTTTTGGAGGCCATGCGCATCAACCTGCGCCGCGGGGATGTGCTTGCCCGCTATAGCGGCGCCCAGTATGTGCTGATGCTGCCCACCGCCAATTACGAGGATAGCCAGATGGTGCTGGACAGAATAGTAAGCAGCTTTTATCAGCAAAACCGCAAAAGTTTTCTTAAAATAAGCTACAAATTGCAACAACTGGATCTGGTGCAGCTGTTGTCCTCCGGCTGATACCGCCGGAAATTACCCGCCCATGTATCATATACCCCAATAAAGGAGATGATGGACGATGATCAGAAAGATCAAATCTGTGACACGTTTGGGTGCTTTGCTGTTGCTTGTTGTTATGCTGTTGGTTGTCATTGCTCCACCAGCTCTGGCCGCTGCATCCAATACCGACAAACCTGCCGCGCTGCCCCAGAAGGCCGCCCCCCTAACAGGCGTTACGGTGCAGAGCAACCCCAAAGCAACCGTGGATGCCTCCAACCTTCAGGAAGGTTACATAATGGTAAAATACACGGGCGGCCGCAATGTAAAGATAAAGGTACAAGTGACCAAGCAGGGCGGCGCTACCTACACCTATAACCTTAACAGCGCCGGCAATGTGGAGACCTTCCCTTTAAGCGAGGGCAACGGAAAATACACGGTGGCCATATTCGAAAACGTTTCCGGCAGCAGTTATACGCAGGCCTTCAGCTGCAATCTGGATATGACCTTGCGCAATACCTTTCTGCCCTTCCTTTACCCTAATCAGTATGTGAACTACAAAACGGATTCCCCGGTGGCCGCCAAGGCCACGGAGCTTACCAAAGACGTGGCCAAGGAGATGGATAAGCTTACCAATATATACCGTTTTGTGGTCAATAACCTTACCTACGATACGGAGCTGGCCGCCACGGTTACATCCGGGTATCTGCCCGATGTAAACAAGGTGCTGGAGATCAAAAAGGGCATTTGTTTCGATTACGCGGCTTTGATGAGTTCCATGCTGCGCCTGCAAAATATCCCCTGCAAGCTGGTGATAGGCTATGCGGGCACGGTTTATCACGCGTGGATAAATGTGTATATTACCGATATAGGCTGGATAGACCAGGCCATCTATTTCGACGGCAAAAACTGGTCTTTGATGGACCCCACCTTCGTTTCCAGCGGCAAGGGTTCCAAGCAGGTGATGCAGTATGTAAGCGACGGTAAGAACTATAGCCAGAAATTTGTATATTAAGGAGCTAGCTATGGACGAAAACAAAAAACAAGGTAAGCAGACCGGCCAGCTTTCCGCCGACGAGATCTCTCTGTTTTTTATGCAGCTTTCGCTGATGCTTAAGGCAGGCATACTTCCCTCGGACGCGGTCGGCCTTCTGGATCAGGATTCCTCCTCCACGCGGGAAAAGTGGATACTCAGCCGCATCAAAAATGTGCTGGAGGAAGGGTTGCCCCTGTACGAAGCCTTAAAAGCCGCGGAGTGCTTCCCCGAGCACGCAATGCGTATGGTGCAGGTGGGAGAAGAAACAGGCCGTTTGGAGCAGGTGCTTACGGCACTTTCCCAGCATTACGGGCAAGAGCACGAGTTGCGGCAAAGCCTGCAACAGGCCGTGGTGTATCCGGCCTGGCTGGCGGTGATTATCGGCGCGGTCACCTTTGTGC
>WRIA01000160.1 GCA_009782975.1 Clostridiales bacterium | reverse complement strand
AGGATCTGGACGCGGAATTTGTGCTTACAGATACCTATATATCGGATGACCTTGGCTCGGATTGGCTGAACAAACACAGGCCCTCCGCTTACAAAGACGGCGAAACCACAGACCTGCCTTTTACTATAACGGTAAATAACGAAGATAATGTTATCAACGTAGTCTATCTCCCCACCCCGCCGCCTGTTAAATACCGCTACAGGGTGGAATACTATAAGGACGACATCCTTACGGGCGAACACCTTGGCACGCAAAACAGCACCGAGGATCTGGACGCGGAATTTGTGCTTACAGATACCTATATATCGGGCGACCTTGGCTCGGATTGGCTGAACAAACACAGGCCCTCCGCTTACAAAGACGGCGAAACCACAGACCTGCCTTTTACTATAACGGTAAATAACGAAGATAATGTTATCAACGTAGTTTATGTCGCCTCTCCCGCTCCCAAATACCCCTACATAGTAAAGTATTACAAGATAGTGGATGGCGTGGAAATCTATATGGAGGGCGATGACGAAGACGGCATAACCAAATTCGATAAAGATATAACTCTTGTACAAGACGATGTTACCGCGGATCTGGAAAGCGGCTGGATAAACAGGAAAAAGCCCGCGGGCTACGATGATTGCCCCCCGGGGACCGTTATATACCCCACCATATCGGATACGGGAGAAAACATCGTAAAGGTCGTCTATACCCCTACCCCGCCCCCTGTTAAATATTCTTACAAAATCAAATTCTATAAAAATACTCTGGATGAGGGTAACTGCTTTGACGAAACAGACTATGTGGGCGAATACGACGAGGGCGACGATATAACCGAAATCCTGGCCGCTTTGGATTTGGACGATACAAACTGGATAAGCTCTTACAGGCCAAGCGGTTATAGTTTTTATTCCGCCAACTATATAATTATAAAGGCCGATGAAACACAAAACATTGTTAAGGTGCTGTACCGGGCAAATACACCCGTCAACAAAGACCGCGACGACAAAAACAATACCGGCGAAACGACCCCCGCCGACACCCCGGAAACTACCACGGCCACCGACCCGGAGACGGGTGCGACCGTTCAGACCGACCAGACCGATGCTAACGGACAAACTTTAATACAGCAGGTGGTGGATTTTACGGCCGGAACGGAGCCCGGCGACTTCCCTGATATAGATTTTACGGCTACCCAGCCGGACCCCACAAAGCCCGGAGGCACGGTACGCAAAGCGCCGCCTGTTCCTAACACGACCTCCCATAAACTTACGCCGCGGCTCGGCAACGATGGAGATGTCGTTTTTGTAGAATTTGATGAGGGCGGCGTACCCCTTGGCGAGTGGAGTTGGAAAAACGCGGAGGAAATGTGGATATTCGAAGAATATCCTCCTCTGGATAGCTGGACCTTGCCCCGGACAAACGACGCGGGAGCGGCTATATGGCTGCTGTTGCTGGCCCTTTCTCTGCTGGGGCTGGGCGGGGCTGTGCTAAAGCAACGCAGGTCAAAAGCTTAGTACATATCCCAAAATGATATTAAAACCAGGCCCCGCCTTGATAACAAGGCGGGGCCTGATACAGTTATATCACAAACGCAGCTATAATATCATATTATCAGCATAGCGTCTCCAAAACTGAAAAAACGGTAACGCTCCTCTATGGCCATGCGATAGGCGTTAAGCACGTTTTCCCGCCCGGCCAGCGCGGAAACCAGCATAATAAGGGTGCTTTTAGGCAGGTGAAAATTGGTTATCATTCCGTCTATGATCTTAAAGCGGTAACCCGGGTAAATATAGGCCGAGGTAAAGCCTTCCTCCGCGCGTACTCTCCCCTGCCCGTCCGCAATGCTTTCCAAGGTGCGCACGCTGGTGGTACCTACCGCTATCACCCGCCGCCCGGCCGAACGCGCCGCGTTTATCGCCGCGGCAGTGGCTTCATCCATACGGTAGTATTCGCTGTGCATGGTGTGCTCCTCTACCCGTTCGGCTTTTACCGGGCGAAAGGTACCCAAGCCAACATGAAGGGTAAGGCGCACCGTTTCTATGCCGTATTCTTCCTTAAGCTCGGTAAGCAGCCGCTGCGTAAAATGCAGCCCGGCTGTGGGCGCTGCGGCGCTGCCCGGTTCCCGCGCGTATATCACCTGATACCGGCTTTGGTCTTTAAGCTCTTTTTTTATGTAGGGCGGCAAAGGCATACGTCCCAGACGTTCCAGAAGCGGAAAGAACTCGCCCTTATAGCAAAAATCCACCAGGCGCAGTCCTTCCTCACCGGCGGCGGCAACGGTGGCGGTAAGCTCCGGCAAATCAAAATAAAGCCTTGTGCCCGGCCTGGCTCTTTTGGCCGGGCGGGCCAGACATTGCCAGGTATAAAGCCCCTTCTGCTTAAGGAGCAACAGCTCTATCCGTCCACCGTTTTCCCCAATGCCGAACAACCGCGCCGGCAGCACTTTGGTATCGTTAAGCACCAGCAAATCGTCGCGCCTTAGCTCCCGGCCCAACCGGGCGAACATACTGTGGCAAACCGCGCCGCTTTCTTTTTCCAGCACCAGCAAGCGCGAGGCATCCCGTGTTTCAAGCGGCTCCTGGGCTATCAGTTCCGGCGGCAGATCGTAATCGAAATCTTCTACCAGCATAATTCTCCTTATCTAAAACGTTCCAGGGAAAAATCGCGGTTATCTTTCATGTTGAAATAATGGGAGAGTATCTCGTCGTAGCGGTAGCCGTCGGCGGCCATACCAACGGCCCCCCACTGGCTCATGCCAACGCCGTGCCCGTAGCCCCTGCCATAGATGGTTACGCTACCCGCTCCGCTGCCCGCATTTACGCTTTGCCGCGCTCCCAAAATGGTAAAATCAAGCCCCAGATCGGCCAGACGGCTCAAGGGGCCGCCGCTGCCGTCCTGCACATACCAGGCGCCGATATCTTTGACCGGCATGGGGCTAAAATTACCTTTATCCAGCACATAAAAGGTGGTATCCCTGTCCACGGTAGCCGAAACGGTTTCCGCGCTATCCAGTGCGAACAGTGTGCTTTTT
>WRIA01000159.1 GCA_009782975.1 Clostridiales bacterium | reverse complement strand
TGATGCAGTTATTGTGGTTGGTTTTAACTTTTATATCACCATGCTCGTCTTTGTAGGTTATATTTGCCGTCTCCATCGGGCATTCCCTCACGCAGCGGTTGCAGCCCGTACACAATTCCGTTTTTGTTTTGATTGTCTCTTTTGTGCCTTGCCATTCCTTCGTCATAATATTAAAAACTTTTTCGCCCTTATGCAGATATTTATGCAGCGTTTCAAACACGACATCCATATCCAGCGGCTTTCCGATATGTGTGTTCATGCCCGCGGCAAGGCATTTTTCAATATCGTCATGAAAAACATTGGCCGTCATCGCGACGATCGGGATTGTTTTTGCGCTGATAATATCCAGCGCCCTTATCCTGCGCGTGGCTTCCAGCCCGTCCATTTCCGGCATTTGCATATCCATAAATATCAGGTCGTACCTATCGGGGTCCGCCGCAAACATCTCCAGGGCTTTTTTGCCGTTTTCCGCGCACTCTATCTCCAGTTCCGCCGGTTCCAGCAGAGCCAAAACTATTTCCCTGTTAAGTTCCACATCCTCCGCAAGCAAAATGCGGCATCCCTTAAAAGTAAGGGGAGCTTGCCCGCTATGATCCTCCTGACCCGGCGCGGCGCAGAAAAAATCGTTAAGGACCTCCGCAATATCGGAGGGCAGCAAGGGCTTGGAGAGCAATTTATCTATGCCTGCCTTGTTTGCGTCCTCCTCTATAGCGCCGCATTCGGCGGAGGACACAATAACCGTATAGGTCTTTTTTGTACCGGTTTTTTCCGCTTTTATGGTCTTTGCCAGTTCCGCGCCGCTTATATCCGAAATATTCCATTCCGTAAAACAGACATCGTAACCGCCATTTTGCCGTATTAGCCGCAACGCTTCCCCACCGCTTGCCGCGGTATCGCAGGTTATGCCTAATCCACGCATATTTTCTTTAAAACATTCCAGCGACAGATCGTCCTCGTCCACAGCCAATACGCGCAACCCGCTACGATCCGGCAAGGTTTTTTCCGTTTTACCGGCCTTTTCGGCCCGGATGGTAAAGGCAAAGGTAGAGCCGGCCCCCAGCCCGGATTCTATCCATATACTGCCGCCCATCATTTCCACAATGTTTTTGGATATGGAAAGGCCAAGCCCCGTGCCGCCAAACTTACGCGTCATGCTGCTTTCGGCCTGCTGAAAGGATTTAAACAGGTTGGCCTGCTGTTCCGGGCTTATGCCGATACCGGTGTCGGTAACAGATATCTGTATGGTGCAAAGGCCGTCTTTCTCCCCCGCAAACCGCGTATCCACATGTACAGAGCCCATTTTAGGCGTAAATTTGATGGCGTTGCTAAGCAGGTTGGTAATGACCTGCGCCAGCCTGTGATCATCGCCTTTTAGGGTGCGGGGGATACGGTGATCCAGATAAACCGTAAATTTCTGCTGTTTTTCGTCTGTAAGGAATTTGTTTACGTTAACTACCCTTCTAAGAGTCTTTTCAAAGCTGAACTCCACCGTGGAAAGCTCGAATTTACCGGCCTCTATCTTAGACATATCCAGTATGTCATTTATTATGCCCAAAAGATGTTTGGAAGCGTCCTCTATTTTTGCCAGACAATGATCCTTGCGCTCCGTATCGGCGGCGGATATGCCTATGGAGGTCATGCCGATGATGGCGTTCATGGGCGTGCGTATTTCGTGGCTCATATTGGCCAAAAACTCCGATTTGGCTATGGAGGCGGCTTCCGCATCCGCCTGCTTTTTGGCCATTTCCTCAACATCCGTTATATCCTGCACTATCTCTATAAACCCGGCGGTATTGCCGTTCATATCCTTAAGTATTTCCACATCCATCTTGTGAGAGCGCCCCTTTTGCGTAAAAAATGTCTGCTTAAGCCCCCTCTTTGCGCAGGCTACGCCGCAACTTTGGGTGTTGCATATATGGGCGTTCCAGTTGTTGCAGGGTCTACCGAGCATATCCTCCAGTTTTGTTTCTAAAAAATCCTCCACGGCTTTGTTTACAAAGGTCCATTTCATATCGGCGTCCGTAACCGATATGGGCAGCGGCGTGGCGTCCAGTATGGATTTATACCAGTGAGCCAGTGCCTCGCTTTTTTCATGTTCTATTTTTATAATCTTATGCTGTTCCTTTAGTTCGGCAGTGCGTTCATCCACCGTTGTTTGCAACTGCTTTTTTTCGTAGCGGCTGCGGAACAACAACACAAACAAAAATACTATGCCCGCAAAAGCCACCATAGCTCCCTCGAAAAAGGAAAGATTGGTTTCCGCGTCCATAGCCGCCAGGGGTATGCCTATAAAAAATGTGGCAAAGACCTCGCCATAAGAGTTCTGCAAGGGTATATAAAGGGTTTTATACTTTTCTCCCAGTATCTCCGCGTCCCCCAAATATTCCTGCTTGCCGTTTATCACTATCTCCGCTATGCCAGGGTCCAGCGTTGTGCCAACTATGCTGTGGCCGTTTTTGGTGATAGTGGTTGCTAACCTTGTGTCGCCGTAAAAAATAGTTACTTCCGCGCCGAACAGATCCTTTAAGGTTTCCACCGCTTCTTCCGAATCGAACCTTACACCAGCCGATACGGCGCCTACCAAAGTACCGTCCGTATCGTAAACCGGCGCGCCTGTGCGGACGGCGACCATAGCAACTGTACCTTTTTCGAAATATGATCCAACCTTGCCGCTAAGAGCGTCCTTTATGTTTTGCTGATCCAAAATGGAATCGCCGAAAATATCGGGCTCGTGGGTCCTTGCCAAAACTACGCCCTCGTTATCGCATATAGTGTAAAAATTTATGCGGTACAAAGAATCCTGCCCGCGGGTAAAAATCTGTAATAGCTGGCTGGTATCCTTTTCTTTTACGGCCTTTACAACATTTGGGTCAAGGGACATGGAGACCGCAGCCGCTTTGGAATTTGCCATGCTGTCTTCCAGATAAAGCCGCAGACTGTTAGTGTTGGCCGCTAGTTTATCGTTTACAAGAGACTGGGTAAAATTAGCAAACCTTACAGATAAAAAAACATTTAAGCCCACTA
>WRIA01000158.1 GCA_009782975.1 Clostridiales bacterium | reverse complement strand
CTGTGTTGTCGAAGCGGAAGGTGGAGGTCTGGTAGATAGGTATGGCGTGCGCCCCGTAGGTTTTTTCCGGGCGGTTGCCCGCGTGTATGGCCAGGGTACCGAAGCCGTAGGGCTTTTTTTCCATAGATTTATCCCCTTTCAAAATGTGTAGCGATGCGCTATAAGCCAAAAATATTCTTTTTCGTTTTTTTGCCGGATACAGAAAGGATGCAAAAGATGGATAACAGCGTGGTAAATTGCGCCCCGCCCCCGGATAAAGCAGGGCTGAGACTATGGATACGTCAGCGCTTGCAAACCGCTGACGCAGCCGCTTTAAAGCAAGCTGATGAACTGATCTGCCAACACCTGCGTCAACTGCCGGAATTGCGGCAGGCCCGGACTGTGCTGGCATTTGCCCCACTTAAAGGGGAGATAGATATTTGGCCGCTCCTTAAAGAGCTGGCAGCTGGGGCGCAAAGGCTGTGCCTGCCGCTTATAGCAGGGCAGGGGATAATGGAGGCGCGGGAGGTAAAGGATCTTTCGCTGCTTAAGCCTAACAGTTACGGTATTGGGGAACCGCCGCCCGCTTCGCCGGTAATAATGCCCGACTCTATAGATGTGGTATTGGTTCCGGGTCTGGCTTTCGACAGGGGCTTGTGGCGGCTGGGTCGCGGCGGCGGTTATTATGACCGCTTCCTGTGCGGTTGCGGCGCTTTTCGCCTGGGGCTTACGCGGGATATACAGATAGTGGAGAACATACCTTGCGAGCCGCAAGATATACGTATGCAGGCGCTGTTATCCGAAACATCATACAGTGTAAGGGAAGATATGTAGCCCGCATTACGTTACACCTGCTTGGGGCAGAGTTCTTATCTATTTTTCCGCAAACAGCAGGTCTTCCAGTATCCCGACGGCGTCTTTTAAAAGTTCGGGACAAATTTTCTGCACCTTTTCCATAAAAAGGGTCTTGTCATCATGCAAAAAATCGGCCTGCACAAGCTCCCGGCAAACCGTGGTCCGGTTTTTTTCTGCGAACCTTTTTTCAAACTCCTGTATCAAAGCGTAAGTTTTCTCCCGCCGTTCCAACTGCTCTTGCACAAAATGCCCGTGCTTAAGCCCTATTACCATATATGCCCCCGTTACAGCGCCGCAAGTATGGCCAAGCCGTCCCATCCCCGCCCCAAAGCCGCAGGCGAGCTTTAAGGCGGTTTCTTTTGTCAGGCCCAGATCCTCGCAATAGGTGGTCAGCATAGCCTGGGCGCAGTTGAAACATTCCGCGTTGTTAAAGCATTCCAAAACCTGTTCTACCCTGCTTTCCATTATAAGCACATCCTCTCCTGCCTGCCGCGGCATATCACTATATCAAATTATACAAGTCATTTGTCGATTTGCCAATAGTTCTTAGAAATTTTTTAAAACAAAAGCAGGTTGACAGACTTTTTCGTGTTGACATGCACAATACCGTATGATAAAATGTTTTATTTTGCATTTGACAAAGTAGCTTATTATTTGTTATGATTATAGTAGAAAAGATTTTTAGGGGCTGGCCGTATGTTCGTTGTTGGCGAAAAAGTCGTTTATCCCGTGCATGGTGCGGGCATAATCGAGGACATAGAGCAGCAGGAGGTACTGGGAGAGACCCGCTGCTATTATGCTCTGCGCCTTTATGTGGGCGATATGCGTCTGCTGGTTCCGGTAGATGCTGTGGAGCGCGTTGGTATGCGCCGGGTCTGCAGCGCGGATAAGCTGGACGAAGTACGCCTGATTTTTAAAGAAACAGCAGCCCCGTGGGAGGATAACTGGAACCGCAGATACCGCCTTAATATGGATAAGATCAAAAGCGGCGACATCTGCCTGCTGGCCGAGGTTGTTCGCGATCTGTTGCGCCGGGATTCCATAAAGGGCCTTTCCACCGGGGAAAAGAAAATGCTGGATAACGCGCGCAAAATACTTATGAGCGAGGTCGCTCTTGCTGCCGGGGAGGAGCCGGAAACGGCGGAAAAACAGTTTTTTGCCTCTTTGCGCGAAACGCAGGATCAAAACTGAAAAATATACTTTGTTCCCTGTGTGGATTTTAGACCTAAGGGCAGGCTGTAGGGCAAAAACAGGCAAAATACTTGTTTTTGCTATTTTAATGCGTTATAATATAGCAGATGTGGAAGGAGGTGAAAAAATGTTAAAAAAGTTTGTTTACGGTGGGATTGCCTTATTATTTGCCGTTATCGGTGTATTGCTGGTAGTTACTTTACTGCGCCCTTGGATACAGGGCTCTTTCCCTCAGGGCTATGTGCCTGCCGCCATCGCTGCCGGAGTAACGTTAGCCCTGATAGGCGCGCTGGTAGCTCCCGGTTTGGTGCGCGGCCTTGAGATAAGCACGGAAAAGCTGGTCACTCAGCTTTCCGGTATGTCCACCAGCGATATAGCCGGTTGTGTAATTGGACTTATAGCCGGGCTGGTCATAGCCAGCCTTATCGGTACCGCCGTGACCCGTATAGCCGTGGTAGGCCCCTATCTTGCTATTATCTGCATTATTCTTTTTGGCTATATCGGCCTTATGGTAGGATACCGCAAAAGCCTGGATATTTGGCAGACCTTTGGCCGCGACAAATCGGATAAGATCGAAAAGGACAGAAAGGACCGGGGAAAAGACAGATCCCGTGGCGGCATACCGCCCAAGGTCCTTGATACAAGCGTTATAATAGACGGACGCATCGCCGATATCTATAGCACCGGCTTTGTGGAAGGAGATTTGGTGATAGCAGGCTTTGTGCTGGAGGAATTGCGCCATATAGCGGATAGCGGCGACAGCCTGAAACGAAACCGCGGCCGGGGCGGCCTGGATGTTCTTAACCGTATGCGGGAGCAGTTTGCCGACAGTATCGTGATAACGGAAAAGGATTACCCCCAACTGGCCGAGGTGGATACCAAACTGCTTAAGCTGGCCCAGGATCTTAAGGGCGTGGTCGTTACCAACGATTTCAACCTTAACAAGGTAGCGCACCTGCAAGGGGTAAAGGTGCTAAACATCAACGAGCTTTCCAATGCCGTAAAGCCG
>WRIA01000157.1 GCA_009782975.1 Clostridiales bacterium | reverse complement strand
TGATATAATAGCTGCACAGGCCGAAATCTATGATTTCGAGGCTGAGCGCCTATTTTATAACTGCGCATTTGCCAAAGGCAAATGCCAGTAACAAACGCGTAAGCGTTTGTGATATAATAGCTGCACAGGCCGAAATCTATGATTTCGAGGCTGAGCGCCGCGTTTGTGATATAATAATTAATCAGTTGTTAGGAGAGGACATATATACATGGTACAGATAGTGGGAGTACGCTTTAAGCGCAACGGCAAAATCTATTATTTCCACCCCGGAGATCAGGAGTTAAAAGAGCGGGATGCCGTGATAGTGGAAACGGCGCGGGGCCTGGAATTCGGCACGGTGGCGATCACCGAAAAAGAGGTGGACGAGGAGGAATTGTGCAGCCCTCTTAAGGAAATAACGCGCATAGCCACACCAGAGGATATAGCTAAGCAGGAGGAAAATAAAGCCGCCGAAAAAGAAGCCTTCCAACTCTGCTTTAAAAAGATAGAACAGCACAAGCTGCCCATAAAGCTGGTGGAAGTTTCTTATACCTTTGACGTAAGCAAGATAATTTTCTATTTTACGGCGGAAGGACGCGTAGATTTCCGCGAACTGGTAAAGGATCTGGCTTCCGTTTTCCGCACACGGATAGAGCTGCGGCAGATAGGCGTGCGGGACGAGGCCAAGATAATCGGCGGCATCGCTACTTGCGGGCGCGAGTTATGCTGCCATTCCGTGTTAAGCGATTTTCAGCCTGTTTCCATACGTATGGCAAAGAAACAAAATCTTTCCCTAAACCCGGCTAAAATATCCGGCGTATGCGGACGGTTGATGTGCTGTCTGAAATTCGAAAATTTTGACGACCCGCCCTGCCGCAAGAAGCGCAAGATAAATACGGAGCCGGACATAGAGGCAGATATGGGCGCGTACATGGACGACGATCTGCTTTTACGGGAGGACGATGACTGAGCATGGGCTTGTATGAGGATTTTTTGACCTGGGAGGACAAGCTGGCCGCCTTGCTGGAGGAAGGGCGGGAGTTGAGCGTGCGCGTGGCCCGGTTGGAGCAGGAAAACCGCTTGTTGCAGGAAAGCCATGTACATGCCTCCTACAGCAGCGGCGGGGCGTTGGCGCTGCACGGCCTGTATGACGAGGGCTTTCATATATGTCATGCCCACTTTGCCCGGGTAAGGGAGGAGGATTGCCTGTTTTGTCTTTCTTTGCTGCACCAGGCGGTAAGGGAAGACACGCAGGAAGGAGCATGACAGGGCGGGTAGCGATAGCCGAAGGGGAAAGAGTTGACGATTTACGGCGCGGCGGGCTGAAAATCATACAGGATCCGGCCGCGCCTTGTTTTGCCTTGGACGCGGTATTGCTGGCGGATTTTGCCAAACCGCGGCCGGGCGATAATGTGGCGGATCTGGGAACAGGCACCGGCGTTATAGCCCTTTTGCTGGCGGCCAAAGAGCCGGATTGCCGTATCCGCGCACTGGAGATGATGCCGCAAATGGCGGATATGGCCCGGCGCAGCGTGGCCTTAAACGGCTTGGCCGGGCATATAGATATCATAGAAGGGGATATGCGGCAGGCCGCCGCCTTGCTGGGCAAAGGCTCCTGCCGTCTGGTGGTAAGCAATCCGCCCTATTATGCGGCAGGTAGCGGCCGGGAAAATGCGGGGGAGTTGTTCGCCGCCGCAAGAAGCGAGGTTTACTGCGCTATAGAGGAACTGGCAAAGGAGACCGCCGCTCTTCTTGTTCCCGGCGGGGAGTTTTGCCTTATACACCGGGCCGTTCGTTTAGCGGAGGTGCTGGAGGCGCTGTACGCCGCTGGCCTACGCCCGCAAATCTTGCGCCAGGTGCAGCCCTTTGCAGGTAAACCGGCTAACCTGTTTTTGCTTAAAGCGCAAAAAGGAGGTAAGGGGGAGACCGTGCTGCCGCCGCCGCTTATAATCTACGAATCTTTGAATAAATATACGGAAGAGATGCAACAAATCTATGGCTAAAGGTAAATTATACTTGGTCGGTACGCCCATCGGCAATCTGGAAGATATCAGCTTTCGCGCGGTGCGGATACTTGGCGAAGCCGACCTTATCGCCGCCGAGGATACAAGGGTAAGCGGCCGTTTGCTTAATGCGCTGAACATAAAGCGTCCGCTGATAAGTTATTACGAGCATAACAAGACATTGCGCGGAGAGGAATTGCTTTCGCGCTTGCAAGCAGGGGAGCATATAGCGCTGATATCCGACGCCGGTATGCCGGGCATAAGCGACCCGGGGGCCGATCTGCTGCGGCTGGCCGTGGAAGCTGGTATAGAAGCTGTAGTGGTACCAGGGCCTAACGCGGCTTTAGGCGCGTTGGTACTAAGCGGTCTGGATAGCCGCCGGTTTACTTTCGAGGGTTTTTTACCCAGGGAGGGCGGCAAAAGGCGGGCCGCTTTGGCTGCTTTAGCCGCGGAGCAGCGCACCATGGTATTTTACGAAGCGCCCCACCGTGTATTGGCTACTCTGAATGATATGGCGGCGGCCTTTGGCGCAAACAGGCAGGCAGCTGCGGGGCGGGAACTTACCAAGCTGCACGAGGAAATGCTGCGCGGCAGTTTAGGTGAATTAGCGGATCATTTTGCGCAGACCGCGCCCAGGGGCGAATTTACTCTGGTGTTGGCGGGATCGCCTCCTGTTGTGCCAAAAGCGCCGCAAGACAACGAGCTTGCGGAAGAATTGGCGGCACTTATAAAAGCGGGCCGGGGACGCAAGGAAGCCGCCAAGGCTCTGGCGCAAAAATATGGCCTGTCGGTTAAGCATTTGTATGGGCTGGGGCTGGAATAGTCCTTGACACAAACATATCTATCAGGTATCATATTAAAATAAACCAGCAAACGGAGGTCTTTTTATGCCGGATAAGCCTGTATTTTACATCACCACCCCCATCTATTACCCCAGCGATGACCCGCATATAGGCCATGCCTACACCACTGTGGCCGCCGATACTATGACGCGCTATAAAAAGATGCGCGGCTACGACGCCTACTTCCTTACCGGCACGGATGAACACGGACAAAAAATACAG
>WRIA01000156.1 GCA_009782975.1 Clostridiales bacterium | reverse complement strand
GCTGGTGAATTCTATATGCGCGCCCTCGCTGCGACCTATCCAGTTTTCCTGCATAATTTTGACTTTATCCGGCCAGCCGGGCAGTTTTTCCAAATCGTCCAGCAGGCGCTGGGCATAGGCGGTGATCTTGAAGAACCACTGCTCCAGATCCTTTTTTTCCACCTGGGTATGACAGCGCTCGCAGTGGCCTTCTATAACCTGCTCGTTGGCCAGCACGGTTCCGCAGGAAGGGCACCAGTTTACGGCGGCCTTCTTTTTATAAGCCAGGCCCATCTTATACAGCTGCAAAAACAGCCATTGGGTCCAGCGATAATAATCGGGCAGGCAGGAACCGACCTCCCGCTGCCAGTCGTAGCTTATGCCCATGGTTTTGAGCTGCTCTCTCATGGCAGTGATATTCTCCCGCGTCCAGGGGTCGGGGTGTACACCGTGCTTGATAGCCGCGTTTTCCGCAGGCAGGCCGAAGGCGTCCCAGCCCATGGGGTGCAGCACATTCTTGCCGTTCATGGTAAAATAGCGAGCCAGTACATCGCCGATGGAATAATTGCGTACATGACCCATATGCAGCTTGCCGGAAGGGTAGGGGAACATTTCCAGCATATAATATTTGGGTTTATCCGGGTTCTCTTTTACATTATGCATACCGGAATCTTCCCAGGCTTGCTGCCAGCGCTTTTCGATGGCTGCAAAATCGTACTTCCGCTCCATAGGTTTTTACCTCCGTTTTTAACTAACCTAAATTGTACTATAAAAAAGAAAAATATGCAATACGGAAGCGCGGCAAAACGATAAATAGCTCAACAACAATATGCAGAAAAGAATGTTTCACGTGAAACATTCCCCTTTTCCCGAACAAACCGGCGGCTACACGGTTTGGCGACGCTTTTAACGCCGTTTTTTTCAGTTTTCTTTTTCACATTCTCAACGGCAAGCTATACGGCGGCAGCATCCGAAGGAATACCGTTTCTTACATGAATAAGTTTCTTTTACAGTATCCGGGTCCTGTGATTCTTGCAGAAAAATGACCTGCTATTTATCCAGCCCAAGTATGCTTAATGACTGGGCCAGGTCGGTGGCTTCCAGCACGCGCGGGGCGTTTTTTTTGTCCGGCTTTTCCTCCCCCCGTCGCAAAGCGCCCTGCCGCGGTATAAGCGCCGCGCCAAAGCCGAAGGCCGCGCCCTCGCGCAGGCGGCGCGCAGTCTGCCCTACCGACCTTAATTCTCCTAAAAGGCCCAGCTCCCCGAATATCAGCATGCCTTCTTCAAGCGGCCGCTCCTTTAGGGAGGAAACCACCGCGGCAGCCACAGCCAGATCTATTGCGGTATCCTCCACGCGCAGGCCGCCGGCTATATTTACATATACATCCCGCGTTCCCAAGGGCAGGCCAAAGCGCCGCTCCAGCACCGCCAGAAGCATAAGCAGTCTTTGCGTTTCATAACCGGCGGCCAAGCGGCGGGCATTACCGAAGCCGGAGGGCACCACCAATGCCTGTACTTCCAGGAGCATGGGGCGGTTGCCCTGCATAACGCAAGTGGCGGCGCTGCCGGGGCGGATGGTTTCCCGGCCGCTTAAAAAATAGGCCGATGGCTGATCCAAAGGCAGCAGGCCCGCGCCCGTCATCTCGAACACGCCTACCTCGTTGGTAGCGCCAAAGCGGTTTTTTACCGCCCGTAGCAAACGCAGGGCCTGGTGACGGTCGCCCTCGAAATACAACACAGTATCAACCATATGTTCCAGCAACCTGGGGCCGGCTATCTGCCCGTCCTTGGTAACATGGCCCACCAGCACCACCGCGCATCCCAGCTCCCGCGCCGCCGCAAGGCAGGCGGCTGCCACGGAGCGCACCTGGGATACGGAGCCGCCCGCGCCGGAAAGAGAACTGTCGTACAATGCCTGTACGCTGTCGATTATCAGCAGCGCAGGACACAACCGCTCCGCCTCCGCCAGCGCGCGGCCTATCTCGTTTTCCGCCAGCAGCATTATGCTTTCGTCCAGGGTCCGCAGCCGCCGGGCGCGGGATAATATCTGCTGGGGGCTTTCTTCCCCGCTTACATACAGTGTCTGGCCAGCGTAAGCAAGGGAGTGGGCCAGTTGCAGCAGCAGGGTGCTTTTGCCTATGCCCGGTTCTCCGGCCAGCAAAAGCGAGGAGCCCGGCACCAGGCCGCCGCCCAGCACATTATCCAGCTCGGAAAGTCCCAGTTGCCAGCGGGTATTTGGTGTGCTGTCTAGGGACATCAAAGGCGCGGCTTGTTTAAGGGGGCGCTGTGACTTTGCTTTGCCGGCGCTATCCTTTACCACGCGTTCTTCCACCAGGGTGTTCCATTCCCCGCAATGAGGGCAGCGCCCTTGCCAGCGTATGCTTTCCCCACCGCAACTGGCGCAAAAAAATATCGTTTTTTCTTTAGACATAGTATGCTCCTTACAATTAAGTACAATATCCTGTACAATATTCTGTACAATATATTGTACTTATTATGGTTATAACGGTAGTTAAGTACAATTTTCTGTACAGGATATTGTACTTAATTGCTATATCCTATTCTAAGGCCGTCAAAAACCTGTACAACATGGACGCAACCCCGGCGCGGGTGGCACTTTCCTTTGGGCTGAAGTTGACCCCCGGTATATCGCGGAATATGCCCTGCATGGTCAGTTTTGTTACCGCGCCTTTTGCGTAATCGCTTATCTCCTTAAAATCCGGGTATTCCCTATCCATAAGTATATCCTGTGGTGTTTTTTCGCCACTTTGCTGCAAGCGGTAGAGGATGGCCGCCAATTGCTCTTTGGTAACGGCATCGTTAGTGCCGAATTTGCCGTTGCCGTAGCCGGATACTATGCCGTTTTCCGCCGCCCATTTTACCGCTTCGGTGTACCAGGTTCCGGCGGGCACATCGCTAAATAGATTATCCAAAGCAAAAACCTCCGGTTCGCCGGCCTGGCGGTAAAGGATGGTCACGATCATAGCCCGCGTAAGGCTGTCTTCCGGGCTGAATTTATCTGCGGAGGTACCGTTCATCAGGCCGTGCCCGTAAGCGTACATAACGCCGTCGAAGTACCAG
>WRIA01000155.1 GCA_009782975.1 Clostridiales bacterium | reverse complement strand
GATTTTGCTCCGCCTGGACGCGCAGGTAGGCGTTTAGCTCCAGTGCAGGCATAGCCAGCATCTGCAAAGATTGTCTGATGGCCGGAGTAAGAGTCAACTGCTGCGTTTGCCTTAATTCCAGATTGGTCTTTGGGCTGCCCTTTATATACTCATTCATGGGATACACCGCTTTTGCCGCCGCCGCGCTTTTGCGTATAACGCGTCTCCGCCTCATCGGCTATCTCCATAAGGCGGCGCAGACGGTGGTTGATGGCCGAACGCCCCAGCCCGGAAATATCGCTAAGTTCGCTTAAAGAAGCTTCCGGGTGTTGCAGGCGAAGCAAGGCAGTTTCCGTAAGCGCGGGCTTTAAGGCATTTAATCCCGGCCCCGCTTCTATAAGCCGCAGGCGTTCTATCTGCTTAAGGGAAGCGGCCACAGTTTTATCAACATTGGCATTATCGCAGTTTACCCGGCGGTTAACCTGATTGCGCAGATCCTTATCCACCCGCAGGCTTTCAAATTCCAGCATGGAGCGGTGAGAGCCCATAATGTTCAAAAGCAGGCTTATTTGCTCTGCTTCTTTAAGGTATAGTATCATCAGGCCTTTACGGCGCGCCGCCTTGGCCCGCAGATCAAAACCGGCCAGCAGTCTTTGTAAAAACAGGGCAAGGCTGGTATCCGGCAGGTCGAATTCCAGATGATAGGCTCCCTCCGGGCGGCTTATATAGCCCGCAGCCAGATAAGCTCCGCGCAGATAGGCGCGCTTGCAGCAGTCATTTTTGACAAGCCCGGCAACGGGTTTTTCGGCAAAGCCCTGCCAGCAACCTGCTTCACCGGTCAGGCCCAGGCTGTTAAGGAAAGGGACCAAATTTTTCTGGGGTGGCACGCGCAGGGAAAATGCTGGCCTTTTCTTCAGGCGGGCCTTGCGCTCCAGGGCAAGCTGTGTAACAAGGCCGCATTCCTTTACCAGCAGGAATATCCGGCGCGCCACCGCCGTGTTTTCCGTGCGCAGGGAAAGGGACGCCTCGCCCTCGCTTAATCGCACATTGCCGCACAAACGCAAAAAGGCCGCCAACTCGGCCTTGCGGCAGCAAGGCTTGGTGGAAAGCACACGAGTCAGATCATCTTTAACACCGGCGGCAAAAGACATAACATAACCTCATAACAATCCTGTTAATTGCCCTTATCAATGTCTCTGTGGGCCAACACCACCTGATAACCCAACAAACGCAGGCGCTTGGTTAGGGATTCCGCTATAGCTACGGAACGGTGCCGTCCCCCGGTGCAGCCCACGGCCAGCAGCAGATGACGTTTGCCCTCTTTGTGATATTGAGGCAGCAAAAAGCGCAATAGTTGCAGGTAAAGGCGCATAAATTCCCGCGTGGCCGGCTGCTTTAAAACAAAATCGCGCACTGCCGGATGATGCCCGTTTTGAGGCTTTAATTCCGCTATATAATATGGATTAGGCAAAAAACGCACGTCCGCTGCCAGATCCGCATCCAGAGGCAAGCCATATTTAAAGCCGAAGGAACAGATGCTTATTACCGGCAGAAGCTGCTCCCCACTGGCGAACAACTCGCCGATATGCTCGGATAGGCGGCGGGGCGAGAAATCTGTGGAATCTATGATTATGTCTGCCAGACCGTATATCTCCTCCAGACGCTTGCGTTCGGCCTTGATGCCGCCCATCAGGGTAAGGCCCTCGGCGGCCAGGGGATGACGGCGGCGGGTGGCCTTGTAGCGGCTTATCAAAGCGGAATCGGCGGCATCCATAAATATCACACGGTAATCCAGGCCTTCCGCCTTTATGTCGGCCAAAGCCGCAGTAAGGTTGGCCAAGGTCTCGCCGCCGCGTACATCTACCGCGATAGCCATTTTTTCCGGCGGTCGCTTGCCGCCGCGCATATCGCGGATAAACTGCAGCAACAGGCTGGGTGGCAGATTATCCACACAGAAATAGCCGTTATCCTCCAAGGCCGCCATTACCTGCGATTTGCCTGCTCCGCTCATGCCGGTAAGTATCAGCATTTGTTGCACCACCGGCGGGTTCGGAAAAATGCCTGATGAATCGCCCATAAAACACCCCACATAAAAGCAATTAAAAATGAGCAATTAAAGATTACGGATCAAAAGTTGAACAAGGTCTTTTAGAGGTTCTAAGATATATTTATTATCATTCATTGCGATTTGTTGACCGATCTTCCCTGAGCCAAGTATATAGCCGGGCGGCGACTGCTTTGTTCATACCGGGGGCCGCGGCCAGTTCCTCCAAAGCAGCGCGGCGTATGGCCTGCAAGGAGCCGAAACTTTTTAGCAGGGATTTGCGCCTTGTAGGGCCTATGCCGGGGGCCGCATCCAGCAAAGAGGCCGTCTGCCCCTTACCGCGCAGCTTGCGGTGATAGGTAACGGCAAATCGGTGAGCCTCGTCCCGCAGGCCTTGCAGCAGTTGCAGACCGGGGCTCTCGTAGGGCAAGCGCACGGGGCCGGAACATCCGGGCTTGAATATTTCCTCTTCCTCCTTAGCCAGGGCTATGATATCGAAATTTGCCTCTCCCAGTTCTTGCAGGCGCTGGCATACCGCGGAAAGTTGTCCCTTGCCGCCGTCTATCACCAGCAGGTCGGGAAAGTTACCGAAATCCGGTAGCTGTTTACGCTCCTCCCGCTCTGCTCGCCCGCGCTTTACCCGCCGCTCTATGACCTCCTGCAAGGCGGCGAAATCATTGCTTTGTGAAAGTGTCTTTATCCTGAAGCGGCGGTAATGTTTTGGGGAAGCCACGCCGTTAAGAAAAACCACCATAGAGCCTACCATATAAGATCCCTGTATATGGCTGATATCGTAGCATTCCATACGAACGGGAGCGCGCTTAAGGCCAAGCTCCTGCCGCAGTTGCTCCAAACCGGCGGCGGCGCGCTGCTCCTGCCGTTCCCGCGAGTTAAGGCGCTGATCCAAAGTAAGCTGCGCGTTTTGCCTAACCAGCTTTACCAGGCGCAGTTTGTCGCCGCGCCGCGGGCTGATTATCTCCACCTTATGCCCGTAACGCAGGCTGAATATCTTTTGCAGCAGTTCCGCGTCTTCCGGCAGAGAGCCGGTATAAAGCCGGCG
>WRIA01000154.1 GCA_009782975.1 Clostridiales bacterium | reverse complement strand
CGCTTCCAGCAGGGCAGCTATAGCCTTTGTATCCCCCGCGTTGGTGTTTATATTGATAAGCCCCAGCCCTGTTTTACCGCGTATTTGGCGTATGGCCCGGCAAAGCAGGGGGTATTCCAGGGTGGGTTCGCCCTCGCAGCCCTGGCCGAAGCTTATTATAGCCGCTTCCGACAGCTCCAGATGGGGGATAGCCACTTCCGCTATCTCCTCCGCGGTGGGCGGAACGCTGATACGCCGCTGGGGGGAAGGGCAGCATTCGGCGGGCTGCTGCGAGATACATCCCAGGCAGGCGGCATTGCAGGCCGCCGATACGGGTATGCCACCCTCGAAGCGGCGGTAGAAGATATTTTGCGCTGTAAAGCAGCCGTATTCTTTGGCGCAATAGGCCAGTTGTTGCAGTATACTGTTTTGGGGATGCTCCCGCAGACGCCCCTCTATAAGCCGGGGCAGCTGCGGTGTATTATAATGTTTTGGGTGCCAGTGTTCGTGTTCATCGGTAGGGTGGGCTGCCACCATCAGCTTGCCGTTTTCTACCCCTACCGCCGTATAGCCCAGCAAGGGCAGGGGGGCGTTTGCCGGGGCCGCCGCCGGCAGAAGCAGGCGGGTAAAGCCCTGGGGCAGCAAAGCGGCCAGGGCATAAACGGGTTCGGGCTTTTTTTTGTAGGGGTTTTCCTCCAGCAACAAAAACTCGCCGCTTTCTTTATCCACGCCATAGGGGGCGGATAAGGGCATCATGGTTAGGGTAGCCCCTTTGGGCAGGGGTATAAGGTCGGCCTTGGTGGGGCGTGTTAAACGGTTGCCCGCCATGCCCGCCAGCTCCAAAGGAGGAAAATCGAACCATTGGCCGTCCGGCCGCGCAAACAGCATATCCGCCATAAAAACCTCCGCTTAACTATTCCGCATACACCGGCGGTTTTGCTTTTTTTATGCCCTGCCAAACGCCTAAGATCACCAGAGCGCCGCCCGAAAGCTGCAGTAAATTAAGTTGCTCTTGCAGCCATAGCGTGGAAATAACTATGGCCGAGACCGGCAGCAGGCTGTTTATCATACCGCAGGTTGCCGTGCCTATAACGGGCAGGCTGCGGTTCCAGAAATAAAAGCATACGCCTCCCGGTAAAGAGCCCAGATAAAGCAGGTAAAGCCATTGACCGGGCGTTATTTGTGCCAGTTGGACAAAAGAAGAAACAAAAAAGGGCAATATCAACAAAAACGCCAAAAAATAGACCCAAAACAGGGTTGCTTTATAGGAAATACCACAACCGTATCTGCGGCCTAAAATAGTATAAAAAGACCAGCAAAACGCCGTGCCAACAAACATCAGATCCCCGGCTATAAAATCCAGGGACCGTATATTAAAGGAGGGGTCTCCCGTTAAACATATAATAACGCCGGCAAGAGAAACAGCGACCCCGGCTACTTGTCTGAAACTTAAAGGTTCCTTAAGTAAAAAATGAGCCAGGATAACTATGATAGCGGGATTGACAGCGTTGATAAGGGTGGATTTTCCGGCCTGAGTGTATTGCATACCCAAGGACAAAAGGCCCTGAAAAAATACCACGCCGGATAAAGCCATGGCCAAAAGCGGCCAAAAAGAGTTTTTTACCTCCTTAAGCCGCGGTTTCTCGCCGGATGCCAGCAATAGTGCCAAGGACGTAAGCAGGGAAAAACAAATTCGCAGATAAGCTATCATGTAAGGAGGCACGCCCTCTGTTACCAGGTTCCTTACCACCGGGTAAACGCTGCCCCAAAGAATAACGCTTATAAAAACAAGTATGGTATGTAGGGTTTTTGCAGGCAATCCGCAAACTCCTTCCCGGATAACATAAAGTTTTTACCGCTCTTTTGTACCGTAACAGTGCATGGCATAAACAGCCTGGCACAAAATATACTTAAAACAAAGTAAAAACTGTTGCATAATAATTAGCGCGCTATTATAATAGTAGTATAAACCGTCTATTAAACTATACGCCGTTCTTTAAGGTTATCCAGTAAGTAAGCGCCGGGCCCGGCCCTTCGTTGCGCAGCCGGTGAGGTACCAGGGTCTCCACATATATGCAGTCGCCCTCCTTCAGCTCGTATTCGTTTTCCCCGGCCCAAAAACGCACGCGGCCTTCCAAAACCAGGCATATTTCCTCGTCATCGTGGCACATGGTCTCGTCGCCGTACTGCCCGCCCGGCAGTATCTCTATAAAACTGGGTTGCAGCTTTTTGCGGGGCAGGGAAAACATCTCTATCTTAAAGGGGGAATTTGCCCCGCTTTGCAGCAACTGGCGGTGTTCTTTGCCAAGTAAATGACTGCTGCTCTTTATGGTGGTAAAAAAATCGGCCATATCTGTATCCAAAGCCTGGCAGATTTTTTGCAGCGAGCTTATGGTGGGGCTGTTTACATCGCGCTCCACATTGCTTATAAAGCCCACGGAAAGCCCTGTTTTAACGGCCAGCTTCTTTATAGTCATATTTTTGGACAAACGCAGCAGCTTTATCTTTTCGCCAATTTGCACTTTTATCCGGCCCCTTACTGGTACTGTATTTTTACTATCTTTTTTAGTATATTATGTTTTTGGCAAAATAGCAATAAAAAAAGTTAAAAAGGCTTTAAGAGCAGTTTTTATGAATAATAATATAAAAGGAGTGTTTTTATATGGCAAAAACTATGGCGGCCCTGGTAAAAAGCCGTCCCGGCCCCGGATTGGAAATGATGGAGGTATCCGTTCCCGAACCCGGCCCGCAGGAAGTTTTGATAAAGATAACAAAAACCTCTATTTGCGGTACGGATTTGCATATCTATAACTGGGATGAATGGGCGGTCAATCATATCGAAACGCCACGGGTGATCGGCCATGAATTCGTGGGCGAAATAGTGGCCTTGGGTTCGCAGGTAGGCGGGTTTAAGTTGGGCGAACGTGTTTCCGGCGAGGGACATATAGTATGCGGGGTCTGTCGTAACTGCCTGGCCGGCCGGCGTCACTACTGCCCTAATACCCTGGGCGTGGGCGTACAGCGCGACGGCGCTTTCGCCGAGTATCTCTCCATCCCGGCCGCCAATGTGTGGCGATGCAGCCCCGATATAGAAGACGACGTTATCTCCT
>WRIA01000153.1 GCA_009782975.1 Clostridiales bacterium | reverse complement strand
GCAGATGGCCGGTTGCCCCGCGGCATTATAAAAGCCGTGGAAAGCATAGGCTATGCAGATATCCGGGTGGCCGGGGTCATTTTTGTGGATACGCGCCGGATCGGTTACCATCTGCCACACCCGCCGCTTTACCTCTGCCTCGTCCGCGGAAAGGCTTATGTAATTATCGTAACTCTTGCTCATCTTGCGGCCATCCAAGCCCGGCAACATCTTTACCTTGGCGAACAGGCCCTTTGGCTCCGGAAACAGCTTGGTTTGATACAGATGATTGAAGCGGCGGGCCAGCTCCCGGGAAAATTCTATGTGGGCATCCTGATCCTCCCCTACCGGCACGCCATAAGGCAGATACATAAGGATATCGGCGGCCTGTAGCAGCGGATACCCCAAAAAACCGTAAGTGGTGATATCCTTGCCCTGCTCTTTAAACTGCTCTACCTGACCCTTATAAGTGGGTACGCGCTCCAGCCAGGAAAGGGGCGTTATCATGGAAAACAGCAGGTGCATCTCCGCGTGTTCCTTTATCTCCGACTGATTGAAAATATGGCAGGCCGCAGGATCCAGCCCGGCGGAAAGCCAATCCATTACCACCTGACGCTTGTTTTCGCGGATATCTCCCGTATCGTCGAACTGAGTGGTTATGGCATGCCAGTCGGCGGTAAAAAAATAGGCTTCGTAGCTTTCACTTAGGGCTATCCAGTTTTCCAACACGCTATAATGCCCCAGATGTAGGCGGCCTGTGGGCCTCATACCACTTAAAACACGTTCTTTTTTTGTCTTTGTATCGCTCATTATCTAATTACTCCTTTGCTACAGGGTATTATTACAGACCTGCCAGGCTAAACATTCCCTTAAGCACGATGTTTACAACAGGGCTTATTATTCTGCCGGTAAGACCCAGATACATCATAGCTATAAGTATAACAAAACCGTAGCGGTCCAGTGTTAAAATGATATTCTGATGCCGGTCCGGCAGCAAACCGGCCAGTATTTTGGAACCGTCCAGGGGCGGTATAGGCAAAAGATTGAACACCGCCAGAACAATGTTTATTAATATGAAATAATATACAAAACTGCTAAACCAATACACAAAAGCGGATCCTCCGGCAAAACGCACCCATAAAGAAAGCAGCACTGTAGCCACCATAGCCTGTATTATATTGCTTAAAGGCCCGGCCACGGATACCCACATCACCTTTTTGCCCCGGTCGCCCTGGAAGTAATAGGGGTTCACCGGCACCGGCTTGGCCCAGCCGAAGCCGAAAAAGATCAGGGCCAGCGTACCCAGTACATCCAGGTGTCGCAGGGGGTTTAAGGTAAGCCGGCCCGCGTTTTTGGCCGTAGGGTCGCCAAAGGCGTATGCTGCGCGCCCGTGGGCGTATTCGTGGACCGTTAAGGCCAGCACTATGGCGGGCAGCCGGTACATAAGGGAATAAAAATCGAAATTGAACGCGCCCAAGCCTTTTACCTCCCCCTACCTATTATTTTATTATTATATCAGTTTTGGTCGCAACTTTCAAGCGTTTACGATTGCAAATTGTCAGTTTTCGCCTTTTTATTATTGGTTTTCTTAAACAAGGATGTAGAAACGGTGTAAAATTCACAATAAGCAATATCCGGAGAAATATTTGACTTCGCAAATAAAATGTTTAGGAAGTTAAATAAAATATTTAGATATCTAAACATTTTAAAATTATACATCGTTTTTTTATATGTTTATTTATACGTTTAAATGTTAAAAAATTTAGCTTTAAATTTTGTCGCCGGTATGCTATTATAATATTACAGCAAAAAAATAATTTGAAGGGCGGTATAAAAATGCGATTACTTACTAGATCGGACTTTGACGGACTGGCCTGCGCGGCCATACTGAAGGAACTTGAAATTATAGACTGCTGGAAATTCGTCCACCCCAAGGATATACAAGACGGGCTGGTAGAGGTATCTGATAACGATGTGCTGGCTAATATTCCCTTTGTGCCGGGCTGCAAAATGTGGTTCGATCATCACAGCAGCGAAATAGAGCGCATAAAGGAAGTAAACGAGTTTGAGGGGGATACCTACCTGGCGGATAGCGCCGCCCGCGTCATCTTCGATTATTATAAGGGAGACGAAGCGCTGCCGCATTTAAGCGATATGATAAAAGCGGTGGATAAAGTAGATGCCGCCAAACTTACCGCCGAAGAAATACTGGAACCCAAGGGCTGGATATTGCTGGGCTTTATTATGGATCCCCGCACCGGGCTGGGGCGTTTTCGTAACTTCCGCATCAGCAATTACGAGCTGATGGAGCATCTTATAGACGCCTGCCGCACCCAAAGCATAGAAGAAATTTTAAAAAACCCCGATGTGGAGGAACGGGTAAACCTTTATTTCGAGCAGGACGCTCTGTTCCGCGAGATGCTGCAAAAGCACACCACGGTGGATGGCAATGTTATAATAACCGACTTGCGCGGGGTGGAAACCATTTACACGGGCAACCGCTTTTTGGTTTATAGCCTTTACCCCCAGCAAAATATCTCCTTATGGATAGTTGACGGGCGCGGCAAGCTAAATTGCCCCATAGCCATGGGCCATAGCGTGATAAACCGTACTTCCAACACAGATGTGGGCAGCCTGCTGTTAAAACACGGCGGCGGCGGGCATAGGCAGGTAGGCACCTGCCAGGTACCTTATGACGACGCGGATACCATTATAAAAGAGCTGGTAGCCAGCCTTAAAGCGGACGGATAAGACAAGCTTAGTTTTGAGTTTTGAGCTATAACATAATAAAAAGCCCCCGAAGGGGCTTTTTATTATGTTATGTTATGGTATTATCAGTTGACTATGCGGCAGTCGCGGATCTGGTCATTGCCCTTGGTATCCACATATACACTGTAGCCGTAAACATCATAGGTATCCGCCGCGTTGTTGCTTATGGAGAAGGTCTCCGTAAAGGAAATCTCCGCTCCGTCCGACCAGAACTCTGTTACGGTAATGGTCAGCTCGTTCTTGTTGCCGTTTAGCTTATCAACATAAGCTTCCGCGGAAAGGCCTATGATGGTGGGATCATAAAGCGCCGTTACCGTAAGGTGGTCGCTTATCTCGGAGAAATCC
>WRIA01000152.1 GCA_009782975.1 Clostridiales bacterium | reverse complement strand
GCGGCCACCCCCTAATCCCCGGCGAACAGGGCCTTTATACGGCTAACAAAACCCTGCTTATGCTCCATGGACATCAGCGGTACTTCCTCCCCGTTTATGCGCTGGGAAATATTGCGAAAGGCCTGCCCGGGGCGGGAATCGTTATCCGTTACCGTGGGCTCGCCGCGGTTGGTGGAGATAACTATGGCGTCGTCGTCCGGGATTATGCCCAAAAGCTCTATAGCCAGTATCTCCAGGATATCCTCCACGCTCATCATATCGCCGCTCTTTATCATGCCGGCGCGGATACGGTTTACTACAAGCCTGGGCTTATACAGGCCGGCTGCTTCCAAAAGGCCCACTATGCGGTCGGCGTCGCGCACCGCCGAGACCTCCGGCGTGGTTACAACAATGGCTTCTTCCGCGCCTGCTATAGCGTTTTTAAAGCCGTGTTCTATACCGGCGGGGCAATCTATAAGCACATAATCGAATTCTTCCTTAAGCTTGGCGCACAGCTCCACCATCTGTTCTTCCGAAACGGCGGTTTTGTCTTTGGTCTGGGCGGCCGGCAGCAAAAACATATTTTCGTAACGTTTATCCTTTATAAGGGACTGCTTAAGGCGGCAGTTGCCGCGCACGGCGTCCACTATATCATATACTATGCGGTTTTCCAGGCCCAGAACCACATCCAGGTTGCGCAGGCCGATATCGGTGTCGACCATAACGACCTTTTTCCCCAGCATGGCCAGGCCGGTGCCCAGATTAGCCGTGGTGGTGGTCTTGCCCACCCCACCCTTGCCGGAGGTTATTACTATAACTTTTCCCATTTATTGGCTCCTCTCTTATGCCGGCCTAATGCTGCGGCTGATACTCTTCTATGACAACGGCGTCATTTTTTATACGCGCGACCTCCGGCAGTTTAACAAGCTCCGTGCCGCTGTCGTCCGGCGGGCGCGTTATATGCGCCGCTATACGCAACTGTGTAGGCACCAGGGCAAGAGCGGTAACGGTGGCTTCCTCCTCGCCGGTAGCGCCCGCGTGTACCAGCCCGCGCAAAGAGCCCATCACCAGCACATGGCCGGAAGCCACGACTTCCGCGCCCGGATTAACATCCCCCATTATCACCACATTGCCGTCATAATGAAGGTTTTGCCCCGAGCGTAAGGTGCGGTTTACCATTATAGTAGGCTTTTTGCTAAGACTATCTTCCCAAAGCTCCATTGTACGGCCCCTTGCCTTAAGTTTTTCTCTTTTTATTTATTACTTTTTTTTATTAAGTTGTCGTTGCCACAGATTATTTACATTTCTACAGCCCGCGCCTTTTTCCTGCCTGCGTTAATGATTCTATTTTCTGCTTGACCTTATTCTTGCTCCGGCTTCTTACCCACGGCCTTCGGCCTTTTTATACGGCATAGCTTATCCCGGCAGTTGACGCAGTTAAGTGCGGCATTGGCCGTCGGCCAAAACTGCCGCGGGCGGCGGGCAAAATTTATCTCCCATTCCAGCAGCAGCAAAAAAGCGCATAAAAACAGGCTGCAGGAATAAACGCTTTTGAAGAACAGCATGGGCGTAAACATCATAAAATGGCCCCATTCGAAGATACGGCAATCTATGCAGCAGCGGCATTTCATAAACCATTTTTGAAAAGGGCAGAAAAAGAGTATGCAGACCAGGTCGGCTACGGAAT
This sequence comes from Clostridiales bacterium, assembly GCA_009782975.1. The sequence continues at coordinate 1,428 of WRIA01000152.1, read as the reverse complement.
AGGCGGCGGAGAGCGCTATAAGCTCCGGCGGGCCGATAACGCCCTTAAGGCAAAGGGGGATAAGCAGGGCATGACAACCCAGCCAAACCGCCATAACCATACCGGCCCGCTTGTTTACGCGCTTTACATATTCCGTAAGCTTTTGCGGGGGCGCGCCGGCGGCCAATGGTTTATAATAGGAAGAAAACTGTTTTTTTCCCGCCAGGGAATTGCGCCGCGTCGGAAAAAAATGGGGCAGCATATCCAGCATAAGCAGGGCCCACAGTATGTGCAGCGGCGTAAAGGGGCCGCCAAGGCTAAAGCCGGGGGCCGCGGCCAGTATCTCCCGGCGGGCCGCGTACATATATATTACCGCGCCGGCCAAAGAAAGCCTGAACAGCAGCCTTAACAGATATACCCTAAACATGGCCGCTTGCCCCCTGCGCAAACAAGCCGCGCAAAAGCATCACCTGTGCCGTATGCTCCAGTATCTCCATACGGGCCAGGGCTTGCTCCATACTTTCTCCCCAGCTTACGGCTCCGTGCCCTGCCAAAAGCAGCGCGTTTGCGCAAGCCGCCTTCTCCGCCGCCGCTTGTGCCAGCTCCTTACTGCCGGCGCTAAAGCGCGGCAGCAAGGGCACCGGGCCTAAAAGCAGGGCGGATTCCTCCAGCAGTGCGTGTTCCAACTCCCGGCCTAAAGAGGCCAGGGCAGTGGCATAAGGCGGATGGGCGTGTACTATGGCCTGTACGTGCGGGCAGCTATTATAAATGGCCAGGTGCATAAAGGTTTCCGAGGAAGGCATACGGCCCGCGGCCCCCTGCCTTATGCGGCCGGTGTTATCCAACAGCAGTATATCCTGCTCCCCCAGGCCACCCTTAAATACGCCGGAAGCGGTAATCAGGATGGCCGGGCCATCCACCCGGCAGGAGATATTGCCGGAATAAGCGCGTATAAGCCCCCCGGCGGCCAGCCTTTGCCCGGCGGCGATGATCTCCTTAACGGTGTTTCTTGGCACGATATGCCCCCTTAAAAGCAATACAGGATTATGAACAAATTATACATAGCAAAAATCATAAAAATATTCGCGTTTCTAAACAAAATGTTTAGATATCTAAATATTTTATTTAGAAAGTTAAACATTTTGCCCGGAATATAAGTCTTGCTGATTCTACATATGGGCATTAATATTCAAAAAATCCGCAGGCTTAACAATGTGCGGACGCGTAAGCCCGGATTCCAAAAAATCCCTGTCACCGGTAATCAAGATATCCACATCGAATTTTAATGCAGCGCGCAAAATAGGGCGATCATCCAAATCCCGTATGTATCCCTCGCTTTCCGAGGCTTCATCTTCCGGCGGGGTCTCTATAATTTTTACCATGCGAAACAATAGCGTCAAAAACGATTCCAGGTTATGTATCTTGTTTGAAAACTTTTTGTTATAAACG
>WRIA01000151.1 GCA_009782975.1 Clostridiales bacterium | reverse complement strand
AAACGGCGGGCAGCAGGCATCGTATCGTCCCTGTACTATTATGGTTGGGATATCTTTGATTTTATCAATATTATCCAAGAGATGGTTATCGCTCTTACAAAACATATTGTTTAAAAAATAATGACATTCCAAAACCGAGCAGGATAAAACATAACTATCCTGCTCCATGTCAACAACAATTTCCTGGGGCAAAAGTGTGCAGCAGGTGCTTTCCCAGGTAGAATAAAGAATGGCCGCTTCGTTTCTGATGTTTTCATCGGAGGATAAAAATCTGCTAAAGTAAGCCTTCATCATATTTCCCCGCTCATCCACGGGAATATGATCGACAAGCTTGCCGTATTCTTCGGGGAATAATCTGGCGGCCACGGAATCTGCGGCAAATAAGGAACTCAATTCCGCCGGTCTGCCCAAAAATATGCCCCGCAGGATCATGCCTGTTACCCGTTTAGGGTGGGTTTCGCTATAGAACAGCGAAAGCGTCGAACCCCAACTGCCGCCGAAAACCAGCCATTTTTCTATGCCTAAATGCTCTCTCAGCTTTTCTATATCGGCCACCAGATCCCAGGTGGTGTTTTCTTTTAATTCTAAAAAAGGCGTGCTTTTGCCGCACCCCCGTTGATCGAATAATATGACCCTATAAAACTCCGGGTCAAAAAATCTTCTAATTCCCGAAGAAACACCTGCGCCCGGCCCTCCATGCAGATACACCACCGGATGTCCTTTGGGGTTGCCGACCTCTTCGAAGTATATCGAGTGTATGTCCGACACTTTAAGCAAGCCGGAGTTGAAGGGTTCTATTTCAGGAAATAAAAATTTATCGAACATATAAAACGCACCTCTTTCTTGCTTTTTCTTAATGTTACACCAAAAACCGGATATAATCAAGTTTTTAATTGTATAAAGGCCATCAAAGGCCATCAAAGGCCATGTCACATTTTTAGCAAAAGCAGGTATTTTAAGGCGGGGATGGAAGTATAATATCACTACTGCAAAAGAGGATACGCTGCCATGATACAGTTGATAAGGAAGTATGTGCTGGCAGGTTCGGAAAAAAATTCGGCCGCCCCGCAAATTATTCTGGTTTTATGCGCATACACGGTTATCACATCGGTCTATACCCAAATTTTTTTTGGCGCGCAAGCTGCGGCAATACGCTTTATTTTGGGAGCGCTTATAGTGGCAGTTTTTGCAGTGGCGGAGCGCAGCCCGTTAAGTTCCACTATAACGGCATTTTTGTCGCCCACGCTCACGGCCGCCGTGCTTATATTCGGGGCATTCTATTTTAAGGGCGACGGGCTGCTTTTTATTTATGTTAATTGTGTGGCGCTTATTTCCCTAACTTATTTCAGCGCCAGGGGTCTGGCGGCCTACATTATGGTAGTAAGCGCGGCCCTTGTGGTGCTTTTGTTCGTATTCCGCGTAAATTTGCTGGGCCCGGAGTTTTCCATGGTATATAATACCATTTCCCTTATAGCGTCCATGGGGTTGAACGCTTTGGCCTACTCTTTTTGTATGTTTTGCGTAAAAAATCTTCAGGCTCTTACCGAGGCGAAAAACGAGGCTTACCTGGCCGCAAAGGCCAAAGGCGATTTTTTGGCCAATATGAGCCACGAGATACGCACCCCCTTAAACGCCGTTATCGGGCTTACAGAGGCGGAGCTGCGCAGAAAACTGCCGGATTCCAACCTGGAAAACCTGCGTAAAATACATAGCTCCGGTACCTTGCTGCTGGGGATAATCAACGACATACTGGATATGTCTAAAATAGAATCCGGCAAGTTCGATCTTATTCCGGCGGAGTATGTTTTTGCGGATATGATCTGCGAAACCGCAAACCTTAATATGGTGCGTATAGGCACAAAGCCCATAGAATTTTCGGTAAGCGTGGAAGAGACCATACCCTGCCGCTTGATAGGCGACGAGTTAAGAATAAAGCAGTTGTTAAGTAATTTACTAAGCAACTCGTTTAAATATACGCGGGAAGGAAACGTGGAACTGCGGGTATCGTGGAGTTCGGAAAATGGCGGCGCCAGACTGTTTTTTGCTGTAGAAGATACTGGCATGGGCATCAGGGACGAGGACTTAAAAAAACTCTTTTCCGAATACGCGCAGGTAAACAAAAAGACCAACCGCGGCATAGAGGGAACGGGGCTTGGGCTTTCAATATGCAAAGGGCTTACCGGGCTGATGGGCGGAAATATATCGGCGCAAAGCGAGTACGGGCGCGGCAGCGTCTTTTCTGTAGATATCTGGCAAGGTATCGTCGATACGACGCCTGTTGGGGCAGCCGTTGCAGCCGCCCTGAAAGATTTCACCTACATACCGGAGCAAAATGAGCAAGGCGTGGAATATATACCTATGCCATACGCCAAGGTGCTGGTGGTAGATGATCTGGAGATAAATCTGGAGGTCGCCGCTTGCAGTATGGAGCCATACGGGATGCAGGTGGATTGCGTGGAAAACGGGGCAAGCGCTATACAGCGTGTAAATGACGGCGGCGTGGAATACGATATAATTTTTATGGATCATATGATGCCGGGCATGGACGGCATAGAGACCACCCGCGCCATAAGAGAGCTGGGCACGGAATATGCCAGGAATGTTCCCGTTATTGCCCTTACGGCCAACGCCTTATCCGGTAACGATAAAATGTTTGCCGAAAACGGTTTTCAGGGTTTTCTTGCCAAACCCATAGATCCGCGCAAGCTGGACGCGGTTTTGCGCAGGTGGATAAATAAGCCTTAAGCCACACAAAGGCCGCGCTGCTATAACGGTATTTTTAAGGCCGCCGGGGTGGGTGGTCTTTTTTTTTGGAACAATTTAGCCTTTTGCGCCGTCAAAGTAGTGTAAGACCCCAAAACGCAAGTCCGCGTCTGTGCCGGTATTAAGGAGGTGTCGATATGAAAAAAACTTTTATAGCCCTGTCGCTGCTTGTCGTCTGCCTGGTTGCTTTGCCTGCCTGCGCCCAGGCCGAAGCCCCAATATCTTTGTCGCGTGAGTCTGTTGCGCCTTCCGCGCCTGTTGCGTCGCCTGCCGAACCAGATGTATATGCCTACGATATATCCGCGGCGCCGACAACAGGGGAAAGCGGCGG
>WRIA01000150.1 GCA_009782975.1 Clostridiales bacterium | reverse complement strand
CCATTGCCCCCCGTTACGCTGGCCGGAACGTAAATACGGGGGGTTTCCTCCTGGCCGTCGTCCAGCACTCCTATGATCAGCCAGGTTGCCCCTTCCAGCTTAAAGGTCTGCCCGACCACCTGGTAGCCACCGAATAGCTGGAAGGCGGCGGCGGCGTTAAGCACGGCCTCCCTGTTACCGGCTTGCCAGGCGGCGGCGCTGAAAAAGCCGCCGGATAGCATACGATACCCCAATATTTGCCCGTAACAGCTGTTGGTGCCTATCAAAGTTACCGGCAGGCGGTAATGATGCGCCTGGGCCGTGGCCCTCTGCTCCGTTTCGTAGGTGAGAAGAAATTCTTCTTTGCAGAAATCTTCCAGCAGGCTTGTATCCAGACCGGGGGCCGCGGCGCTTTTAGCCAGCAGTAAGCGGCTGTATCCCTCGTCCGAACAGCGCAGGGTCAGCCAAGCCAGGGCGGCTAACAGCAGCGCCGCCACAAGGGCAAGGAATACCGGCGCTTTACTCCGCAAAGAAATCACCCACATTCGTCAGCTTGACCACATCCCCGGCCCCCACCGCTTTATCGCTGGTAAGCACCATAGGCTCGTCGAAGATTATGCCCTTGATAACAGCCGTATTTTTGCTGTCGCTGTCGCCAATATAGACGTTAAGGCGCTCCAGATAATACTCCTTGCCCATCATACCGTCGCGCCGCTTTACCTGGTACAGAAAATACCCGTCGTTATCCTGGTTCAAGGCCCCGTTGGGCACCAGCTTGTAGGTGGTGGAGCTTTCTTTTTCGAACACTATATCGAAGGTCTCCCCGGCGCTTACCTCTTCCGAAGAAAGGTGTATTGTAACGGTTTTGCCGCGCTCTGTGGGCACGATGCGGCTTACAGTACCTTTTAGTACATGGGCGGAATTGCTTAGTTCGCAGGTATCACCGGGCAGCACAAAATTGTTATCCAGGGAGATGCCGCATTCCACGGTAAATTCCTGCCCCGCTCCTATAGCGGCCAGCAGGGCGTTTTCGTTAAGGCGCGCCCCTTTTTGCGCGTTAAGGCTTATAAGCTCGCCGCCAGCCGGAGCGGTGATAAGAGAATATGCCTCGAAATCGGCCAGGATCTTGCGATAAGGTTCCTCCTGTAGGGAAAGATTGCTCAATTCCAGCTGCTTGGATTGCATATTAAGCTGCAACGCCGCTACATCCGCGGCATAATCCGCGGCGGCTCTATCCCCCTTGTAACGGAGGTTTTCAAGCGCTTCCTTCGCCGCTGTCAATTCCCGCTGGCTTATATCCCCCAGCTCGAACAATATCTGGGCGTCATCCAAAGCGGTTTGGGCCTGGAGGATATCTTTGGCCAGGTTTTCCACGTCGTAGCCTTCGGGGCCGCCGGAGCGCTCCAGCCTTTCCAGACGTAATTGGATATCCCGGATATCTATTTGCAGCCTGGCGCGGCTGGCGGCTATCTCGCGCAGGCGGCGCTCCGCTTCCTCGCTGTCGAAAAACATGCGCAAAAGTGGCTGCCCCGCCTCAATTATATCCCCTTCCCGCATCAGCAATTCGCCGCATAAGCCGCTTACCGGCACATACAGATACTCAATTTCCGCCCATTCGGCCAGCCCGGAACTCGTTTCCAGCTTGGAAAGGCGGCCGTTAGCAGGTTTTACCGCGCTTACCTGCGGCAGGTTATGGGTATATACGGTTTTGGAGCAGAAGATAAGCAGTATAAGCAACAGCAGAAAGCAACCGCCCACGGTTTTTTTGTTAAGCGCAAATTTCATATCATTTCACCCCGGAAAGTTCTATTCCTTTCTCCAGATCCTTCTGCCCCAGCAGCAAAAACCACAAGGGCAGGAACATATATACACAGGAGGCCGCAAAGACCAGGCCTATACGCCCCTCGGCTATGCGGGAAAGATACACGCTTAAGGGCTCTTTGGCGTAATCGTCGATAAAGATAACGGCCTGCTCTACCAGGTTCCAGTATTCTATGAACATCAGCATCAAAAGGGCCGCTATGGAGGATTTAAGCTGCGGCAGCACAATATGCACAAAAATCTGCCGGTTATTGGCTCCGTCGATACGGGCTGCCTCGAAATAGGCGGTTGGTATGGTTTTCATGCTCTGGCGCATCAAAAACACGCCGAAGGGCGAGAAGATACCGGGCAGTATTATAGCCAGATAACTGGTCTTTATATGCAGAATATCGGCCACTATATAATTTGGTACCAGCACCGCCTGTAAGGGCATAAGCATAACCACTATAAAGACCATAAAGAGTATCTCTTTATAGCGCCACTGCCAGATGGTGAAGCCGTAGGCGGTAAGCATGGAAAACAGCAGGTTGCCCAGTATCACCGGCACTGCGATCTTAATGGAGTTTATCAACAGGATCAAAAAAGAAGGCTGGTTAAGCAGTACCTGGAAATACTGCTGAAAGCTGATCTGCTCCGGTATAAGCTTTAGGTGGCTGAAATTTTCCGTAAGCCCGTCCATCAGATCGAAGAGTGTGGGCTTGGTGCCGAAGTTAAGGATTATCTCCGATTCCGTCATCAGCGAATTGGTGAAGGTGATGGCCAGGGGCAGCAAAAACAGCAAGCCGGTCAAAAACAAAAAGGCCATTACCCACTTTTCCCCGCGCTTGCGTCTGGCCTCATAGCCGTTCATGCCGAGGCCCTCCTTTCCAGCTTTAGCAAGGTTTGGGTAAAAACGGCTATCAGCGCCACCAGCACTGTGGTAGCCGTGGTCAATTTGGGGTAATTAAGGGAGGCGAACATATTGTTCATAAAGTGCTGCAAGGTGTAGATGCTTTCGTGTGGGTAGCTGCCGGTTATAAGATATATCTCCTTGAACACCTTGAAGGAATTGATGATGGACATAATAAGCGTGAGTATGGCGGTGGGGATAAGGTGTGGCAGTGTGATGTGGCGTAATGACTGCCAAGGACCGGCACCATCCACCGCGGCGGCTTCGTAATAATCCTTGGGTATATTGCCCAGCCCGGCCAAAAACAGCACCATATTGTAGCCTAAGTTTTTCCACACAAAGATCAGCACCATAATAAGGAAGGTAAGCCCGGAATCCAGCCAGTTTATCCTGGCCAGGCCGTTTCCT
>WRIA01000149.1 GCA_009782975.1 Clostridiales bacterium | reverse complement strand
CTTGCTTCCCAGCTGTCCCGCTCCCGGTTCACGGGTTAGCGTGACCGCTTGCCCGGCGGTCTGCAAATGCTCAAAGAGCAACTGAGCGGCAGTGCTCTTCCCGCAACCGTCTATGCCTTCCAGGGTAATAAAATAACCACGCCGCAACCGTCGCACTCCTTCCGCGATGTGCTTCCGCTATAGAATTCGCCCCTGGCGGCGTTTTACCCTTTATCTACACTACTTTGTCTATCAAAGGCGCAATTTTAGGCGATTTTTTGCTTATCACCACAGCCCTCTCTAAGAGCGCCAGCCCTTCCTCCATACCCTTCTTATCGTTCCCGTGCAGCAAAGCTATGCTCTCTCCCGCTTCCACATGATCGCCTACTTTATATTGCAGCAGTATACCGGCGCTATGATCTATTCCGTCCTCTTTCACCCGACGCCCGGCGCCTAAGGCCAGTGCCGCCCGGCCCACCAATTCCGCGTGGAGCGTGTAAATATATCCGCTTTCTTTAGCTGTGAAGGATGTCGTTAACTCGGCCTTGGGCAAGCCGGTGAAATCGCAGTTTCCTCCCTGAGCCTTCACCATCTCCAAAAACTTGGCCCGCGCCGCGCCGTTATCAAGCAACTCCGCAGCAATACCCTGCGCCGTGCAACTATCCTCCGCTAGCCCGGCCAGTACAATGGCCCGGGCCGCAAGGGCCAGACAAAGCTCCCGAACATCTTGCGGTCCTTGGCCGCACAATACTTGCCAGGCTTCCTCAACTTCCAAGGCATTGCCCACCGCCCGGCCCAGCGGTTGTTCCATAGAGCTTATGAGGGCCACGACCTTTTGCCCGGCCGCCCAGCCTATCTCTACCATGATCCCGGCTGCTTCATAAGCCGAGGCTACCGTTTTAAAGAAAGCGCCGCTGCCATATTTAACATCCAACACCAGCACATCCGCGCCCACAGCCAGCTTTTTGCTCATAATGCTGGCCGCTATAAGAGGCGCGCTTTCCACGGTGGCCGTAGCGTCGCGCAGAGCGTACAGCAGTTTATCCGCCGGAGCAAGCTCCTTGGTCTGGCCAACAAGAGCCAGGCCGCAGCGGTTAACCTGCGCTACAAACTCCCGGCGGGTCAACCCCACCTTAAAGCCGGCAATGCTTTCCAGCTTATCCAAGGTGCCGCCGGTAAAGCCCAGGGAGCGCCCGGACATCTTAGCCACCTTTAGCCCGGCCGCCGCCATAATAGGCGCTACGATCAGCGTCGTTTTATCCCCCACCCCGCCTGTGGAATGTTTATCCGCCGTTATCCCCGCGATACCGCTAAGATCCATCACCTTGCCGGAATCCCGCATGGCGAAGGTCAGTTCCGGTGTCTCCGTTTCGTTTAGCCCGCGCAGAAAAACAGCCATCAACAAGGCCGCGGATTGGTAATCCGGTATCCTTCCACGCACATAGCCATCCAGCCAAAAGCGTATCTCCGCCCGGCTAAGTTCCCCGCCGTCTCGCTTTTTGCGGATGATATCCTGCATATTCATGGCATTTTTACCCCGTTAACGCGTTTGATAACGGCATTCAGCAAGGCTGTGAACTGTTGGCCGGCCCGTTTACCGGCATCAAGAACTTCCTGATGGTTAAGCTCCGCGCCGGAAATACCGGCCGCCGCATTGCTGATACAGGAAATAGCCAGCAGTTTAAGGCCTATATGCCGCGCCGCTATAGCCTCCGGCACGGTGGACATACCCACCGCGTCCGCGCCCAAAAGGCGGGCCAGGCGTATTTCTGCCGGAGTCTCGAAGGAAGGCCCGGTAAAGGCTATATACACTCCTTCGTGCAGGGCTATATCAAGCCGCTTTGCTTCCTGTAGGGCAATTTCCGCCAGACTTTCATGATAGACGCGGCACATATCCGGGAAGCGCGGCCCCCATTCCTCCTGATTGGGGCCGATTAAGGGATTGCTGCCCATAAGGTTTATATGGTCGCGGATAAGCATAAGGCTGCCGGGAGCAAAAGCGGTGTTTATGCCGCCCGCCGCGTTGGTAAGTATAAGCTTTTCTATTCCCAGCGCCGCCAGCAACCGCACAGGGAACACCACCCGGGAAAGGCTGTGCCCTTCGTAAAAGTGCAAGCGCCCACCCATTATAAGCAGCGGTCGCCCGTGCAGATTGCCCGCGTAAAGCGTTCCACTATGCCCTTTTACCGTGGCCTGCGGAAAATGTGGGATATCTGCGAAAGGAATGGCGATGGGGCTTTCCAGCATTTCTGCCAGAGCTCCCAGGCCGGAACCCAGCACCACGGCGGTATCGGCCTTGGGCAGGCGTGCGGAAAGGTATGCCGCGGCTTCCTCCACCCGGCGTTTGTAACCGGCTGCTTCTTCTCTGCTTTCTGTAGTCATGGTTTTACCCTCCTGCTAAATTATCAAATCCAAAAAGCTTTTTCCGGCAGGCAGATCATCCGTGCCCAGCCAGTCGGCCACGGTAGCCCCCGCGTCGGCAAAGCTTGTGCGTAACCCTATGTTACGGGGGACTATACGCGGGCCTAATGCTAATAAAGGAACATTTTCGCGGTCATGATCGGTGCCGGGCTGAGTGGGGTCATTGCCGTGGTCGGCAGTTATAAGCAGCAGGTCGTCCTTTTGCAGCTTATCTATGATATAGGGCAAACCCGCGTCGAAAGAGGCTAAAGCGCGTCCATAACCCGCCGCGTCGTTACGGTGACCGTACAGCATATCGAAATCCACATAATTGGCGAATATCAAGCCCTGTTCTGTTTCGTCCAGCGCCTGCAAAAGCGCGGAACCGCTTTCCTCGTTGCTGTGCGCAGGCAGGCTAAAATTTATATCCTGATCGGCGAAAATGTCGGTTATTTTCCCCACCGCCACCACCGGTAGTCCTTTGCAGCGCGCTTGTGAAAGTAAACCGTAAGGCGGCGGAAGTAGCGAATAATCCCGGCGGTTGCACGTGCGGTAAAAGCTGCCCGGACACCCCAGGAAGGGCCGGGCTATGACCCTGCCAACGCCATGCTCGCCCTGTAGTATGCCCCTGGCCTTAAGGCAAGCGCCGTAAAGTTCGGTAAGCGGCACTGTTTCCTCGTGGGCGGCAATTTGAAACACACTGTCCGCCGAAGTATAAACTATAAAA
>WRIA01000148.1 GCA_009782975.1 Clostridiales bacterium | reverse complement strand
ACACCCGGAGCCCGTTCAACTGGCGGGATGCCGACGACGCAATGTGACCTAAGTAGATATATCTTGCCTGATGGTTCCGGGACGGCCTCCCGAGCGCGCCGTGCTCCGCGCGCAGACCTTCGGTTCCCTCGAACACCAGCTTTTCAATCTCATCCTCAACCTCGTCCGGCAGCTTGTATCCGTCAGCGCTGAAGAACTTTATGCCGTTATCCTCGTAAGGGTTATGGGAGGCCGATATTACAGCGCCGGGGGCGCCGTAAGCGCGGCAAAGAGCGGCCACGCCGGGAGTAGGTATGACCCCCAGGGAATAAACGTCTACCCCTGCGGACAACAGCCCTGTGGCCAGCGCGCTTTCCAGCATATCTCCTGAAAGCCGCGTATCCTTACCTATAAGCAAACGGCCGGAACCTTCTTTCTTTGCCAAAAACGCCGCCGCGCGGCCCAGGCGCAAAACCAGTTCCGCGCTTAAATAATCATTGGCTTTGCCGCGTATGCCGTCCGTACCGAAATATTTTGCCATAAGACCACCACCTTAAATAACGATAGAATTTAAAACCGCTTAATAAACACTTTTTATGGGCGGGGCGTATTGCTCCCGCAGGGCGGCGGCGGCGCGCAGACCGTCACAGGCCGAGCTTAAAATGCCTCCGGCATAACCGGCCCCTTCCCCGGCGGGATAAAGCCCCCTTATATTAAGGCTTTGGCCGTCCGGCCCCCGCAAAATGCGCACCGGGGAGGAGGTGCGGCTTTCCGGCGCGGCCAGCACAGCCTGAGAAGCAAAACCTTTTATATGCCTGTCCCAATACCTTATGGCTGCCGCCAAACCCTCCGTAAGCGCCTCCGGCAGCAGGCCGCGCAGATCCGCCGGCCGCGCGGCCGGGCTTAAGGGCGCAAACGACTGGGGAAGCGCGCCGGGAACCGTGCCGTTAAGAAAATCCTCCACCGGGCAAGCGGGCAGGGCATTATCTCCCCCACCGGCGGCATAAGCCGCTTGCTCTATCCCCCGCTGCCAGTTAAGAGCCGCAACAGGGTCGTCCGCAAAATCCTTTCCCGGAGTTACCGCGCCCGTTAGGGCACTGTTGGCCCATCCGCTGGCCCGCGCGGCCAGACTTATGCCGTTTGTCACCAAAGCCCCCTCTTCGCTGGCCGCATTTACTATACGCCCGCCCGGACACATACAAAAGCTGTAAAAACTGCGTCCTTCCGCCGAGCGGTATTTAAGCATATAATCGGCCGGTGGCAGTGCGGGATGACCGGCATACGGGCCGTACTGGGCCGCGTCTATCAAACTCTGGCTATGCTCTATGCGAAACCCCACCGAAAAGGGCTTGGCGCACAAAGCCACGCCGCGCTCGCTTAGCATTCGGAAGGTGGCCCGCGCCCCGTTGCCGGGAGCAAATATCACGGCTTGCGCGTGTAACTCTACCGCATTGGCGCCGCTTATCATCAGGCCCTCTATAGCTTGGCGGCCCTCCCTACGGCGCAATATTATATCGTCGACGCGGGCAGCGAAAATTATGCGCCCGCCGGCCGCCAGTATGCGGTCTCTTAGCAAAGGCAGCAGTTCCCGCAGTTTATCGCTGCCCAAATGTGGCTTATGCCAATAAAGTATATCCGGGGGCGCTCCCAGTTCCACCAGGGTTTTAAGCACCTGCCGCGCTAAAGGATCTTTGCCGCGAAATGTAAGCTTGCCGTCGGAAAACGTGCCCGCGCCGCCCTCGCCGTACTGCACATTGCTGCTCTCATCTAGCCTGCCGCCTTGCCAGAACGATTCCACATCGCGCAGGCGCTGCTCCACCCTTTGCCCCTGCTCTATCAAAAGCGGGCTATACCCTGTCTCTGCCAGGGCCAAGGCGGCGAACAGGCCTGCCGGACCGGCCCCAACCACCAGCGGCGGCAGAGCGGTAAGCGGCATTTCCGTTTTTATAGCGGGCAGCATATGTGCCGAACCTGCGGTGGTTTTTTGTACTCTGCCCTCTCGCTTACGGCTTACTATACTCACATCTACGCTATATAAGAAAAAGGGCTCGGTCCTAGCCCGTGCATCCAAGGATTTTTTGTGTATTTTCAATTCCGAAATATGGCTTTTAGCTACGCCCAAAGCTGAAGCGGCCCGCTGCCTAAGCATATCTTCCTCCCGCGCAACTTCCTTAAGGGAGAGCTTAAGGCCGCTTACACGCCGGGTTTTCGTCTGTTTTTCTTCATTCATCCACGGCCTCCGTATCGGGGGCATCACCATCGATATCCTCTTTTTCAGGCCCTATTATGGTTACAAAAACCGTGTCCTGAGAAATGTTGGTAAGGATGATATTAGCCGGAAGGGAAACTCTTACAGGCAGCTCATACTCGCCGCCGCCCAACCCCTCGCAATCCACATAAGGCACTATATCCGCCTCGTCCAAAGAGGCAATAAAAGTTTCCGGCCCGTAAACCATTATGGTAAGCGTAAGCTGCTCTACCTCGGCTATACAGTCTTCGCCTATATTTTGCCCTATTATTATGGATTTTACAACTGTGGCGCTGTTTATAGGCTCTATCTTCAGGGCCACAGTTACCTCCCGGGGATAAACGGTAAAGCCGTTGGCCGGAGCCAGCTTTGCCGTAAGGCTGGTATCCGTTTTCCAATCGCTTATATCGACAGTTTCCGTATCCACGTAATCCAGTGCCTGTAAACGGTTAAGATCGCCGAACACCTGCACTATGGATGGGGTGGTGGATATCAGGGAAAGCTGATACCCCAGGGCGGTCTGCCCGCTGAAGGGCACGCGCACGGCAAGGTGGCGCATAGGCTGCTCGGACATTACCGGCACTACCACCCTGGCGATCCTGGGATCTATGGTGAACATGGCGCTTATATCGTTGCCCGTAGTATCCTGCACCAGCACCGAAAGGTCTTTTTCGTAGCTTTCTTCTTCATCCTGTATGGAAGCGGCCACATATACCCTGGCTATACGCCGTATATAATCATCCGCGCCGGTCAGCTTAACTTCCGCCGGTGATACCAGGGCTTCCATCATTTTAAAGCCGGCGGCAGGTTCGCCCAGCACATCCAGGAACAAGGGGAACGTTACCGTAAGCGTCTCTTTAAGCTCCACCTCTATACTGGCCGGAAGCCGGGCACGTATGTGAA
>WRIA01000147.1 GCA_009782975.1 Clostridiales bacterium | reverse complement strand
TGCCTTTCCTAATGGGCTGGAAGCAGAGGAAGAGGATTACCTGCCCTTTGGGGCGGCCCTGGAAATGATACATACCTATTCCCTTATACACGACGATTTGCCGGCTATGGATGATGACGATTTACGCAGGGGCCGCCCCACCTGCCATAAAGCCTTCGACGAAGCTACAGCCATTTTGGCCGGAGACGCGCTGCTTACCCATGCCTTTGCGGCTATGATGCGCCTTAAAAAGCAGGTAGACCCGGAAAGGCTGCTTGCGGCCACGGAGGAGGTAGCTTTATCAGCGGGGCTTATGGGCATGGTTGCCGGACAAATGGTGGATCTGGCCCTGACGGGGCAAAAGGCCACCAGCCAGCAACTGCGCTATATGGTGCAGAAAAAAACAGGCGCTTTGTTCAGCGCTTCCGTGCTGTCCGCGGCGCATCTGGCCGGGGCCGGACAACAGGAGTTGAAAGCCTTGCGCGCTTACAGCGATCATTTGGGGTTATCCTTTCAGATAGCCGATGATATCCTTGATGCAGAAGGAGACAGGGACAAGCTTGGCAAGCCCATAGGCAGCGATGCCAAAAACAGCAAAAGCACCTTCCTTTCTCTGCTGGGTCAGGAGGAAGCGCGGCAATGGGCCTGGCAGGCGGCGGATAACGCGGTGCAGGCCTTGGCCCCGCTGGGGGAAAGAGGGGAATTGCTACGGCAATTTCCGGCGCTTATGCTGCGGCGGGAAAACTAGCAGCCCACGGTTTGCTGCTCTTTAAAATATTATCGTATCGCCTTTTTTATATTACAGGAACCCGCCGCCAAAAAACGGTGGGTATCGTTATAAAAAGTGACAGGGCCGTTATGTTTTGTTTCTGTGCCAATGATGCAAACTTTTGTACATTCTATGGCTTAAACCTGCCTGCAAGGCCTTTTGCAGCATATAATCGGGGTTGGGATAAATTCCGAAGCAGGAATGTGTAGTTTTGGGCCAGATGCGGTTGCCGCAAAAGCGGGCCAGGGGCGGCTCTTTCTCGCCCAGGCGCTCCAGCAGGCCTGTATCTTTGCCGGCGGCCATAAAAAATGCTTCTGCAAGCAGATCGTCCTTTAAACGGCGCGCCCGGGCCGGTTTTGCCAGCAGCATCTTTACCAGGGGGTCTATGGCCGCCGAACCCTGTTGCCCAAAAAACCATACCAGACCGCTTAAAAAACAGGCGTCTCCATCCCCCGGCTGATCCACTGCCAGCAGGGGTAGCAGTGGGCTTATTTTATCCTCGTTGGGCAGCATCAAAAGGGTATCCAGCAGAGCAAGCCGCCAGTGGTTAAGCCTTTCTTCGGCCAGCATATCCACCAGGGGCATAAAGGCGCCGCCCTGTTTAAGACGGCCCAAGGCAATAAGAGCGCGCAGCCGCAAAGCAAAATGGGGGCTTTGCGCCAAGGGCAAAAGCGAAATATATGCCGCCACTTGTGTGACGGCATAGCGTTCTATAATGGGAAGCAAGCATAATTGCCCGTCCGTGTTTCCCTCTGCCAACAGCTCCCGCCAGTTGGCGGGCAAAGGATCGGCTTTAGGCATAGCCTGTTTTATTCCGGATCGTGGCAAAGCCAGCTTGCCACCCAGCCTTCCGTACCGTCGGAAAGCCGCACATGATACCAAGCCTGCCCGTCGCTGCCGTTTTTTTGCCCCAGGTAAGTAAGCACATCACCGGCTTTGGCGCTGCCCACCACGGAAGATGTGGTAGCGGAGTCCGAACGTACATTAACGCTGCCGGATTGTATCTTTACGGTGGAAGGAGACGGCGTAACAGCGGTAGTGCCGGGGGAATTGCCCGTATTATCCGGTGTTTCCGGGTCAGTACCGATACCGGCGGCAGTACCGCTAAGTTCCAGTATGCGCATTTCCAGATCGTCTATATTATTCTGCATTTCGGCCAGTTGCACGCCTACATACTGATGCACGTAACCTTCCGTTACCAGCGTACCGGGGTTGCTGTTGGCCGCCTGTACTACCTGGCCAAACACAAAACCAAGGGCAGCAAACACCAAAGCCGCCACAACAAGAACCGCCACACCGCCTTTACTCATTAAAACACGCTCCTTTTATCTGTAATACCTTACTATAACTGCATTTAGTTGGCTTTATGCCTGCGCAAACGGTATTCCTGATTTCCCCGCAGTACGCCCAGCTTTTCCGCCCCTGCAAAAATAGCTATCACCAGGATTATCAGCAATATCATAGCCTGCGCGCTGGTAAGCAGGGCCAAAAGCACCGCGGATAAGCCCATTATAACACTTACGGCATATATGCTAAGCACGGTCTGGCGATGGCTTAAACCCAAAGAAAGCAAGCTGTGATGCAGGTGTCCTTTATCCGCCTCGAATATGGGCCTGTGCAAAAATATGCGGCGGATTATGGCAAAAAAAGTATCGAAAATCGGTATGCCCATTATGATAAGGGGGGTAAAGATGGAAACTACGGTAGCCCCCTTGGAAAGCCCCATAATAGCTAAAGCGCCCAGCACAAAGCCTAAAAACAAAGAGCCGCAATCCCCCATAAAGGTGCGCGCCGGATAAAAATTGTAGCGCAGAAAGCCAAAAGACGCCGCCGCCAGCACCGCCGCCAGCGCGGCCGTTTGTAGCTGGCCCTGCACAAAGCATACTATGGTCATGGTCAGGGCGGCTATGGCACAGACCCCTGCCGAAAGCCCGTCCAGGCCGTCTATAAGGTTCACCGCATTGGAAATGCCCGTAAGCCAGAGTATGGTAACGGGGATGGTAAAAATCCCCAAGGATATAAGCCCGCCATCTGTAAAGGGGTTGGTGATAAACTGCACATAAAAGCCGCCTTTGATAAGTATCAGAGAGGCAAATACCTGCCCCAGCAGCTTTACCTTGGGAGATATGCCGCGCACATCGTCTACCCAGCCCACAAACATAACTATGCTGCTTGCCACCAGCAGCGCCGCCACGGGCCGCGTGTACAGGCCAAGGGCCAAAGCGCCCAACACAAAAGCGCCGTATATGGCCACACCGCCCATACGCGGAACAGCGGCCTGGTGTACCTTGCGCTCGTTGGGGATATCCACCACATTCAGCTTGCGGGCGGCATAGATAGCCAGCGGAGTGGCAAGCAAAGCCGCCGCCAAAGCTATAAACACGC
>WRIA01000146.1 GCA_009782975.1 Clostridiales bacterium | reverse complement strand
GTAATGTTTTTGCCGTCGGTAACAAATATCATCGTTCCGTTTTCGTCGATACGGTATATCTCTGCGTCCATACCGGCCAGCCGCCCCGTGGTTTCCGCGTGAGGATGTCCGTAGGTGTTTCCCTTACCGCAGGAGATCACCACGTATTTGGGTGCCACCGCTTCCAGATATTTTTGGCCGCTGCTTGTCCGGGAACCGTGATGACCGGCCTTAAGGACATCCGCATTAAGGGGCAGGCCGTTTATCAGCTGATCGTTTTCGGAGTTTGTTTCCGCGTCGCCGGCGAATAAAAACGCGATCTCCCCAAACTCCGCCCGCAGAACCACGGAATGATCGTTTAGCCCGGAATAATGCGCTTTGTTGGGCGCAAGTATCTGTACCATGGCTTTGCCCAGGGCAAACGTCTCGCCCGGATAAGCTATGGCAACAGGTATGTCTTTTTTTTCTATGGCGTCCAGCATAGCCTCGAATGTTTTGGTGGTATGGGTGATATCCGGCATCAGCATCGTGCCGACGCTTTCCATGGCAAGCAATACGGCAGCCATAGAGCCTATGTGATCCGCGTGGGGATGTGTAGCGACCGCGTAATCCAGCTTGCTTACGCCAAAGCGGGATAAGTACCCCAGTATAAGCTCGTCCTGCCCGATGTTTCCGGCGTCTATAAGCATATTATGCGCGCCCGCCTGCACTAAGACGCAATCTGCCTGCCCCACATCAAAGATAGTAACTTGCAGACCGGATACAGTGTTTGCGGGTTCCGTGCTATCCTGAGGCGGTTGGGCAGGCGTATCCGGCGCTTCCTGCCGCGCATCCTCCGGGTTTTCCTCCGCCGAAGAAGATATCGAAGCGGTATCCTCTTCCGACGCGGCCTCAAGTTCGGCGGGCAGGGCGTGGTCATCCGGCGGCGTTGTTTCGACAGGCGCTTCCTGCGCTGCCAGTTCGTAGCTCTCGGAAAGCGGCGGTAAATCGGCCTGCGTGTTATCTGGTACGCAGGAGCATAAAAAAGCTATGGTAAGCAGAAGCGGCAACAACCACATACGCCGTTTCATTTATCTTCGACCCCCTTACGTCTTTATTATATTACATTATTCCATAAATTGCAACTATATTGTTGCAAAATAATAATTATTAAAAACAATTATTGACTATTGCCTTGCTTATCTGTTATAATTATATCATAAATAAGAACGCCGTTTATATAAAAATCGCGTTATGGAGGTAAACTGTGCAAAAACCGGAAAAAAGATCGCTTTTTGCCTTGCTTATAGTAGGGGTGCTGGTGGTGTTGGCCTTTGGCGGCGGAGTACAATACAGCCGTTACCGGCAAGACCGGGAGCATTCTGTTGCCGGATTGCTGGCCGTAATGGATGTAGAGGATGTACCCGCGCCGCAAAGCGAACCGCCCGCGGAACCGGAGCCGCAGCCAAAAGAAGCGGAAGTTGAACCTTTGCTGGCCGTACACGTTAAGGGTGCCGTGGAAAACCCCGGTCTGTACGAGCTACCGCCGGGCAGCCGTATGGCAGACGCGCTGGATATGGCCGTATTGCTGCCGGAAGCAAATACAGATATAATCAATCTGGCCTCTATGATAATTGACGGAACGGAGGTAATAGCGCCATTTCGCCTGGAAGGCGAGAAAACGGATTGGGAGGCCCTGGCCATAAACGCCTCCGGTTCCGCAAGCTCCGCCGAATCACCCGCTTTTACAGGTACGGCCAATGTTACTGCGGCTGCTACTTCTATAATAAATATCAACACCGCCGGTCTTGCGGCGCTGCAAACTTTAAGCGGTGTCGGCCCTGTTAAAGCACAGGCCATAATCGACTACCGGGAGCAGCATGGCCCCTTTGCAAAAACAGACGACATCAAAAAAGTCAGCGGTATAGGCCAGGCTACTTATGACAAGATAAAAGACCGCTTGACCGTTGATTGATATGAAAAGCCTAAAACCATTTTTGCTGTTCCCGCCGGTTTTTTTGCGCGGGCGGTTGCTTACGCAACTGCTGCTGGCCTATAGCGGCGGCTTGCTTCTGGCCGCTTATTTAAGCCCGGCGCCCCGGCTTTGGGGCTGGGTGGCGGGCCTGCTTTTGCTATCCTGTACGGCGGCTTTCGGCGTAAAAAAAAGGGGGGCTTTGCTGGGGGGGGGGCGGGGGGCGCGAGTCCGCCAAAAAAACGGGCGAACCCCGGAGGGCCGCCGCCGCCATATACGAACAATACCTTCCGAAATTCGCGGGGGACGACACGCCGGGTGATGACGTCGGAGCCGTTTTAGGGATAGCGGACAGGACAAATATAATAGTGATGTGCCATAAGGTCGGTTTTGAGCCCACCGGCTCCCAAGACCCGTATGGCTTGAGGCGCGCTGCGCGCTGTATAAATGAAATAATTTGGGAGCGCGGGCTTGACGCCGATGTTTTCGAGTTGGTCAAAAAATCGGCCGCCGAGAACGACGTTTCCGAAGAAATAGTTGAAAAAGTGTTCTCGTTCTTAAAACAGCGTATGCTGATGCAGTTCAAGGAAAAGGGATTCGACCATGGCATCGTCTCGCTTTCCATTTCCGTTACGGGCGCGCGCCCGCTTCAGGCGCTCAGGTTCATAGAGGCGCTTGCCGAGGTCAGAAGCGAAAAGTGGTTTGAAGAGCTTATCATGTCGGCGGTGAGGGTGAAAAATATATTATCGAAAACGGAGCCTGAAACCGGCGAAGGCGAAATAAACCCAGAACTTTTCGTAAAGGACGCGGAAAAGAAATTATTCGACGAGATCGTAAACGTATCGGGCAAAGCCCACGACGCCATATCGGGGAGCGATTGGACCGCCCTCACGAATTGCCTTGCGGAGCTCTCCCCCTGCATATCGGCATTTTTTGAGGACGTGCTCGTCATGGATAAGGATGAAAATGTAAAAGCAAACAGGATCCGCCTGCTTGTGAAATGCAATGAATTGTTTGAAAAGGTGGGCGACATTTGGGTGCTGAAGTAAAAAAGAGAAAGATGGATATTTAAATGATAATCACAGAAAAGTTTCTGGACGATACAGGGCAGCGCTCCTCTATAGCCAGAGCGGCAATGGTGCAAGCCGGAGATAAAATCAGGGTCAAAGCGTTAAAAGATGCTTTGATTTCCATCGGCGCTTGCGAAATAACACAA
>WRIA01000145.1 GCA_009782975.1 Clostridiales bacterium | reverse complement strand
GAAAAACTATCTCTTTTATGCTATAATATGTTATGATATTTATATAGAAAAAATTCTACATATATCGCCGTTTAAATGTATATGACACCGTATATAGTGTCACAGGCTATATTTACTTAAAATGATGTTTAATTTTAAACATTTTTCAATATTTTAAAGGGGCTGATATTGTGCCGCCGTTGCTTATCGGTTTATTGTCTATGGCCGGTTATGGATTGTTTTTGCTTGTACGCGCTTTGCCGCGCCTTTACCGTGCCGGAGAAAAAAAACTGGTGTACTGCGTTATGGGTTTTGTGCTTATCACACCGCTGCCGGTATGGCTGGTCAGCAGTATGCCGCGGGAGCATTTAAGCCTTTGGCTTGCCTTGCCTGCCCTGATATTGTTTGGTATATGGTTATGTCTGGGCTATTTTGTGGAGAGTTATCGTAAAAAAATGGAGCAGAATACAGGCAAAGAGCCCGCAAAAAGGCCGTCTCCTCCCCCGGGCTTGCTGCGCCGCAATGTTCTTATACTGGCCGCAGGGCTTATCATCTGGTGTTACGGCGCTTTTGTAGGCATAGATAATAGCCGGGCGGAAACAGCTTTGCTATGCGTATGCCTGCTGCTTTTGACCGCCAGCCTGGGTTCGCTTTGGCGCTACCGTAAATTTTGAAATGCAATTATTTGTAAGAAAGGGGATATTTTATGCGGGAACGATTTGCGCAGGTTTTGGAGAATCTGGAAAAAAGGGGCTATAGCGTACATTATTTTGCCGGTAAGGAGGAAGCGGCGGATTGGTTGTCTGGGCAAGTGCCTGCCGGTAAGCAGGCAGCCTTTGGCGGTTCCGTAACTTTGGCCCAGCTCGACCTTGGCACAAAGCTATCTAAAAAGGGCGTGGATGTTATAGATTACCGCAACGCGGATTATTCGCCGGAAAACCTGTACGAAAAACAGCGCAGCGTGTTTTTTGCCCACAGCTATTTTTCTTCGGCGAATGCTCTTACGGAGCAGGGGGTCATCCTTAATGTGGATGGCTTGGGCAACCGTTTGGCCGCCACGGTGTTCGGGCCAAAGAATGTATATTTTGTGGCAGGCCGCAATAAGCTTACCGCGGATATGGCAGGGGCGATAAAGCGTCTGGAAGAAGTTGCCGCGCCCTTTAATTGCAAGCGTTTGGATAAGCAGACCCCTTGCAGGAAAACAGGCCGTTGCCAACATTGCGGGGCTGCTACCAGCATTTGCCGGGCCTGGATGGCCTTGCAATACGCGCCCTACGGCGCAAAGTATCATGTTGTGCTTATAGATGAGGAGCTTGGCTTTTGATTTTTAGGGGGCGTAAAGATGAGCCTGGACTATACTGCGGAGAATATCTATGACCGCCAGATAATGATGAAAGAGATAGGGGAGGCCGGGCAGCAAAAGCTGGCGCAGGCCTCCGTATTGGTGGTGGGTTGCGGCGGCCTGGGCTCGCCTGTACTGTATTATCTTACGGCTATGGGTGTAGGTCATTTAGGATTGTGTGACGGGGATACTGTATCTCTTTCCAACCTTAACAGACAGTTGCTTTACACCACAGACGATATAGGCAAACCCAAGGCCGCCACGGCAAAAGAGCGTTTGCTGGCCCTGAATCCACGGCTTAAGACAACTGTGTATAATAGCTATTTTGATGCGGAGCTGGCCGGGGCCATTGTGCCCGCTTACGATATTACGGTGGATTGCCTGGATAATTTTGCCGCCCGCTTTATTCTTAATGACGCCTGCGTTACGGCGGGCAGACCCTTTGTACACGCCGGGGTAGGGGAATTTTACGGGCAGTTGCTTACGGTAACGCCCGGAAAGGGGCCTTGTTTGCGCTGCCTTTTTTCGGACGGAGAGCAAAAAAAAGAGCCCGCAAAGCCTTCCGGCATAATAGGGGTTACTCCGGGCGTTTTAGGATCTTTGCAGGCGTTGGAGGTGCTTAAATACCTTTTGGGTCTAAGGGTTTGCAATGATGGCTTAATAATTTTCGACGGTCTGAATATGCGTATGGAAAAAGTTACGATAACAGCAACGGCGCAGTGCCGCTGCCAAAGCAAAAAATAACAGGCCAGTAAAATTTGCGAAAAAAACTATAATATAAATTTATATATTATGAACATAAGAATAATTACAAATACTGCCAGGACTATCAGCAATGTTTTGGCGTAAAGCTGCCAGCCGGTTACTGTTTTTTGTTGCGTGGAATCCGGCGTTTGATCCGGTTGTGTAAGAAAAGGAATGGCAGATACTTTTTTTCGCGAAAGCCCGGCATCATCATCCGGTGCTTCGCTTAAGGCCCCGGTTAAAGCCCCGTCGGGGGCCTCAGCGTAAACCTCCTGAGAAGCCTCATCAAAAGAAGCCTTCTCGGGAGTTTCTATGTAAGCTTCCGGCCCGTCCGGCGTTGCGGGTCCTTCCAAAACCTGCCCTAACAAAGCAGAAGAATCTTTCATCAACTCCTCTAGCTGTTCCTTCATACGTGCAGATTCTTTTTTGGCGGAGCTTGCCCATTGCTGCTCCAATTCGGAATTTGTAAAATATTGGCGTAGCTGGCCGTAAGTAATGTCATAGATCCTTTTGGCCGTTGCCAACACATCTCGTATATTCAAAAAACGCAATTGCTTTTGCTCGTATTCCAAACGGGTTTGCTCTGCCTGCTCCCGCGCGGAGTCGGCCTCTTTTTGCGCCAGCAGGGTCTCCTCCCGGGCCAAGCTATCCCAGCGCTGCTCCAAATCAAAAGTCCTGTAAGATGGGGGAATTTGGTTTTTGGCCTGGGCAAATTCATCCGCTGTTCCTAAAGCGCGTATCTGCTTATCCATGTATTCCAGACGGGCCCGTTCCGATTTGCCGCTGGCTAAAGCGGTATCTTCCTGCGCCTGAGACATATCCTCTGCTATAAGGGAAATATCCCTGGAAAGCGATTTCAGCAAATCGTCTGCTTCCCCAAGGTATCTTAGGTTTTGGCCCAATGCCGCGGTATGGTCTTGCATGGCGGATAGCTGCTCGCCGATAGCGGATCCAGCGGCCAGATAATCTTTTTCGTCCTCCGCCAGGCCCAGCAGGATACTCATAATATGCTCGCGTGCTATGGCATGAGCCGATTTAAAGCGGCGCGCAGCCAGCGAAGCCTGTTGTTCCGTCTCTTCCGCTAATTGCAGCCTGCTTTGTATCATGGCCTCCAGATATACAGCGGAGCTATA
>WRIA01000144.1 GCA_009782975.1 Clostridiales bacterium | reverse complement strand
TTGCTGTATATTTTTGGTTTTATTTGTAAAGGAGAACCGTTTTCTATAAATCTAAGTTGCATTTGTCTCTCCCCTCTTATTACAAAGGCATTAGTATTTTCGGCAGGGCCGCCCCCTTATCCTGCCGCCGCCGCAAAATCCGCCAGCAATCCGTCAACAGCCGCGGCCGGCGTGGCCCAAGAGGTAACAAAACGAACGGTAAGCTCATCCGGGGCTTCCTGCCACAACTCGCATTGATATTTTTCTATAAGTTTTTCCCCCAGATCTCGCGGCACTATCACGAACTGCTGATTGGTTGGGGAATCCGCAAGCAGGCGATATCCATGCTTCGTTATGCCTTCTTTAAGCCGCAAAGCCTGTAGGTTGGCATGTCGGGCGTTTTCGTAATAAAGCCCATCCGTGAACAAAGCCAAAAATTGCAGGCCCAGTACACGGCCCTTAGCCATCAAAGCCCCGCGCTGCTTTACCTGATAAACAAAATCTTCTTTCAAAACTTTGTTTTTTATGACCAGTGCTTCTCCCAGTAAAGCCCCGTTTTTGGTGCCGCCTATGGAAAAGCAATCCGTACAGGCCGCTACCTGGGGTAAGGTAAGCCGATTGCCGGGTGCGGTAAGTGCCACACCTAAACGCGCCCCGTCCAAATAAAGCAACAAGCCATGATAAAGGCAAAAATCACGCAGGCGGGCCAATTCCTCACCGCTGTAAACCGTGCCTACTTCCGTGGAATCGGAAATATAGACCAGCCGGGGTTTTACCATATGATGATCCCTATGCTCTTCCAAAAGCGGCGTTATAAGCTCCGGGGTCAGCTTACCGTCGGGCGTGGCGGCCGTGATTATCTTATGCCCGGTGGCCTCTATAGCCCCTGTCTCATGCACGCAGATATGGCCGCTTTGGGCCGCTATGGCCGCCTCGTGAGGGCGCAGAGCAGCAGATATGGCCAACAGATTGGCTTGCGTGCCGCCGCTTACAAAATAGACATCCGCATCCGCATCCTCTGTTTCCCGGCGGATAAGTTCCCTGGCCTTTATGCAGTATTCATCCTCGCCGTACCCTATACTCTGCATAAGATTAGTTTCCTGTAACAGCTTAAGTACCGCCGGATGGGCGCCCTCGCTGTAATCATTACGAAAGCTGTGCATACAGATCATCCTTTCCTGAACACAAATTCATTGTAAAGCGTTTGATTTTTACCATTTTTGGTGAATTTTTCTCGGCGCGCACCGTATATGGTGGCACATACGGTGCTTATATGACACTATATACGTTTGCTTCTACTTTTTATGCACATATTTCTACAGTATAGAAACCATAAACTACCTTAGTTAATTATAACAAAACTTTTGCCTAAAACAAGCCTTAAATGCAAAAAAGAGCGTATAAACGCTCTTTTTTGCGTATAGCATTTTGTGTATACCATAAAAAGCCGCTATTTTTATTCCACCTTTTGTTCGCTGTTCTTGCGTCCGCGCCATACATACAGGCCTAGTGAAAGGCCGATGACGGCGTAAACCATAAATGTACGGATGTACTCCGCGTTTTGGGCATCGCCGAAAAGGGTCATGCCAACGGCCGGAGAAACGATGAACATAGAGTTGAACAGCAGCACGCCTATAAAGGCGTTTTTAACGGTGGCCTTTTGGGTGGAAGCACCGCCTACCAGGAGCGAGGCTACGGAGAACAGGCCTATTTGCGTATGTGCGCCATACACGTTAAGGGTGCCCATATTTTGCAGGTAAAGCAGCATGCCCCAGGCAGCCAGCACTGTGGAGATCATCACGGCTATTATTCGTGTTTTATCCACGTTGATGCCGGAAACACGGGCTATCTGCTGGCTTTGCCCAACACTACGGAAATCCTGCCCCAGCTTGGTCTTAAGTAAAAAGTGCGTGGCCACCCCCAGCAGCGCTATAGAAAGTATGGTGAATACCGGCGCCTCCGGCCGCAGCTTCATAAGGGGGGATTTGGTGATCATAGCCTGTACGCTGACCACGATAAAGAACAGGCACACCACCCCGTACAAGCCGGTAAGCAAAATATTGTTTTTGCCCAGGGCCGGGTTTTTTCTTTTGCGTATAAACTGTATTATAAGGTAAAGCAAAAAGATCAGCGCCGCAATAAGAACAAAAGTCATAAAAGGTATTCGCCACAGCTTATCTACAGAATAGGCGAAATCCCCCATATCGACGGTCATTCGTATGCCTATACCGCTGGGATTGATTATCTGGCGGGTATGGAGGCTTTCCACGGAAACGGGTATAACAAAGCCTATCACGAACAGCATAAGGAACTTGTACAGGCCGTCCGCGAAATAACCCACTATAAGGCCCGCTATCATCTCTTGTCCGCGCGTCCTGTTATACAGCTTACCGGTAAGGAAGCCGAACAGCATAGCCAGAGGCGCAGCCATAATCACGCAGATAAGCAGGCTCATAAAACCGGGAACATCAAAATAGCGCACCGTTACCAGGGCTATCTGCGCGGACATAGCTCCCACCACTATACCAAAATTCATGCCCAGACCGGCGATGACCGGTATGATAAGGGAAAGAACCAAAAATCCGTTACGGAATACGCTTTGGAAAAGTTGCTCCACAAAATATGTAAGGGTGATGCCCTTGCCGACGATAAAGCCAAACAGGATTAGTACCGCAAATATTACCGAAACTATATTGTCGGCCAAAAAGGTCCTTATCTGTTTGCCTTTGGATATTTGCTTATCCATCATTTACCGCCCCCTTTCACCTGTGTTAGGGCATAGAGGATGATACCGTTTTGGACGATGGCGCGCATAATATCCGACAAATCGGTACCTACGAACAGCTCGTTGGCCACCGGCGGGGCCGTGGTTATAAGGCCGTTAAAGATCAGTGCGCCTATTATAACATGCAAGACCCTGGCGCGCTGGGCCGTGGCGCCGCCTATCAGCACCGCCGCCACCGCCGGAAAGGCCATCAGCAGCGGGCCGTCGTACAGCTGCGTATAGCCAAAGCTCTGGGCGAAAACTATGATGCCGATAGCTCCCAAAACCGTGGAGATCATATTGGCCAGTATGCGGTTTTTGTCGATATTCAAGCCGGCCGCCTTGGCGAACATGGGGTTCGCGCCCCCGGCGGAAACGGCTATACCGGCCTTGGAACGGAAGAACAGATATACCAAAAAGCAACAGAAGAAAAAGAACAGCAGCACGCCTGTGGGTACGGTAATAAAATTACCTATCTTGAACGCCAAAAAC
>WRIA01000143.1 GCA_009782975.1 Clostridiales bacterium | reverse complement strand
GTTTGATAAAAAAAAAAAAAAAAAACAAAAAAAAAAAAAATATAAAAAATTTTGTTTTTTTTTTTCAGATGTATTTAGGAGAGGGGGGGGGGGCTTAATAAAAAAAACCCCACCACCCCCCACGCCCCTTGCATAAAATCGATGCGCAGGAGTATTGTTGTTCTTAATAGAATAACAATACTTTAATTATTAAAATAAAAGCAGTAAAGAAAATTTGGGAAGCGGGTGAATGCGTTTGAATATTTTTGATATCATAGGCCCTATTATGATAGGCCCTTCCAGCTCTCACACCGCGGGGGCGGTGCGCATAGGCCGGATAAGCTGGAAGATATTGGGCGAGCAGGCCGCGGAGGCGGATATCGGCCTTCACGGTTCCTTTGCCATGACCTACAGGGGGCATGGCACGGACAAAGCCCTTATAGCCGGGATACTGGGCATGAAGCCGGATGACGAAAACATACCCAAAAGCTTCGAAATAGCCAAAAGCAGGGGCCTGAACTTCCGCTTTGCGGAAACCAGGATACCCAACGCCCACCCCAACACCGCTATCCTGCACCTTACCGGCGTAAACGGCACCCAGTGTACCGTAGAGGGCGTTTCTGTAGGGGGCGGAAGCATCCTTATTACCAAACTCAACGGTATGGATTCCGCTTTTAACGGGGAGCAGGATACCCTTATAATAGCCCACAACGACGTTCCCGGTGTTATAGCGGCGGTAGCGTCTAAGCTGGCCGCCTCCGGCGTCAACATAGGCAATCTGCGCCTTAACCGCCCCCGCAAAGGGCAGCTGGCCATCACTACAGTAGAATTGGATGTGGAAATAAAAAGATCGCTGGTAAAAGAACTTAGAGCCTTGCCGGATATAATAAGCATCGTTTATATGCACGCGGCCAATTAAGCTGGTTAAAGGAGAGATAATTATGCTTGTATACGATTCTATAGCGGAGATAGTACAGGAGGCCAATACCCGCGGATCAAGCATTTCCCAGGTGGTTTTAGAGGATCAGGCTGCCGATATGGGGGTAAGCAAGGATTTTATACTTAAGCGTATGGCAGGAGCGCTGGAGGTAATGAGCCGCGCCGCCCAAACGGGCCTGAAGCCGGATACCCGCTCCGTTAGCGGGCTTACCGGCGGGGACGGTAACCGCATGAGCGTATATGCCAGCCAGGGCTCGGCCTTAGGAGGCGATTTTTGTGCCCGCGCCATTGCTTTGGCCCTGGCCGTTCAGGAATATAATGCCTCTATGGGCAAGATAGTGGCCGCGCCTACGGCCGGTTCCTGCGGCATACTGCCGGCCGGGCTGCTTACCATGATGGAAAAACGGGGCAGCAGCGAACAACAGGCTGCTATGGCCCTGATAACGGCGGGGGTAATCGGCCTGGTGATAGCCAACGAAGCCACCATAGCCGGGGCTCAGGGAGGGTGTCAGGCCGAATGCGGCAGCGCCGCGGCCATGACCGCCGCCGCCCTGGTGGAATTGGCCGGGGGCAGCAATGATATGGTAGCTCAGGCGGCCGCCATAGCGTTAAAGAACCAGATGGGCCTGGTATGCGACCCTGTGGCCGGGCTTGTGGAGGTTCCCTGTGTAAAACGGAACGCGGGCGGCGTTATGTGCGCCATCTGCGCGGCGGATATGGCGCTGGCGGGCGTCACCAGCGTTATACCGGTGGACGAGGTGATAGGCGCCATGCGGGAAGTGGGGGAAGCTCTGCCCGCCGCGCTTAAGGAGACCTCCCTGGGAGGGTTGGCGGTAACTCCCACCGGCATAGCTATAAAGGAAAAGATCTTCGGGAAGTAGCAGGCCTCTTTTCCGTACATTATTCTTGATTTTAAAATGTTTTGCCTATATAATAAGTTTTATGGATATACGCAAGCTATGCGGCCCGCTTTTACCGGGGGAAAAGAGAAGGATAATGCTTACCGCGCCGGCAGTTGTTTGCGCGGGCGGTCTTATACTATATTTTGCCCTGTTCCCCATTGTGCGCAAAAACGTTTGCGCCGAAGCGGGCGCGCCTTTGCCCGATGTTTCGGAGTTTATAATAAGCGGCGGCAAAAAAACCGCCGCCTTTTTAGCCGCTGCGCCTTACGATACCTCCGTACCGGGGGATCACCCCGTAACAGTATGTATAGTAACCGCAAAAGAAAAATACTACGCCTCCACCCTTACGGTGCGGGATACCATACCCCCGGCCGCCGTTCCCGTTCCTGTTGTGGCCTGGGCGGGGGAAAAGCTGCTGCCCGGGGATTTTGTTAGCGATGTTTACGACGCTACCCTTGTGGATATATCCTTTGCGGAAGAACCGGATACCCGTATAACAGGCACGCGGCCCGTGGATATCCTGCTGACGGATGCCGGGGGCAACACCACGCGCATATCATCGGAGTTGCGCGTTTTTAAAGCCGCCGATAAGCTGGAGCTAAAACCGGGCGCGGATAAAAGCCTGCTTACCGCCCTTAGCTTTGTGGAAAACGCGGCAAAGGGAGACGCAGGGCTTTTTACCCTTGATACGGACTTGGATAAAATAGATTTCAGCGTTCCCGGCAAACGCAGGGTGGCCGTGTCGCTGGCCGGTAAAAAGCACTGGTGCGTCCTCGATATCCTGGATACCACGCCGCCCGCCGCAAGCCCGCGGCATCTGCACCTGTTTATAGGCGACAGCCCCGACCCAAAAGAATTTGTAAAAGACATAGTTGACGAGACCAGCGTCACAGTTACCTTCGTCTCCGTACCGGATAATACGCTGGAAGGCGAACAGCCCGTTACGCTGCTGCTTACCGACGCTTACGGCAATACCGCGGAGGTCGTCTCCGCCCTTACGCTTATACCCGATACCGAGCCGCCGCTTATCTACGGTATGCTGGATAAAACCATATTCGCGGGGGATACCATAGCCTACCGCGCGGATATCACCGTTACGGATAACCGCGACAAAGAGGTTTTGCTTAAAATAGATTCCGGCGCCGTTGATACCAAGACCGAGGGGAAATATCCCGTACTGTACAGCGCCACGGATCAAAGCGGCAACACAGCCCAGGCGCAGGGGACCGTAACGGTTTTAAGCGTATCGCGGGAGCAGGCATACGAGATGGCCGATAAGGTGCTGGCAGCCATAACGGACGACGGCATGGGCCTTTACGATAAAGCTCAGGCCATCTATAAATGGGTGCGGGCAAACATTGCCTACATAAATACCAGCATCAAAGACGACACTACCATAGCGGCCTATCGCGGCCTGCGGGATAAACGGGGCGACTGCTTTGTCTATGC
>WRIA01000142.1 GCA_009782975.1 Clostridiales bacterium | reverse complement strand
ATTATCCGCCGGACGGCAGGTGATAGTCTTTGCGTCACCGGCCACCTTCTGCTTTATTTCCGGATCCATAGGGGCGGGCGGCGCACCGGATTCGCCCTTAAAGTAGTTTTGAGTTTCTTTGGTGGCCATTTTATAGCGCTCGCCCTGTAAAACATTTAACAGTGCCTGAGAGCCCACTATCTGGCTGGAGGGCGTTACCAAAGGCGGATAACCCATATCCTTGCGTACACGGGGCACTTCAGCCATCACTTCGTTTAGCCGGTCTATGGCCTTGCTTTGCTCCAGTTGGGAAATAAAGTTGGAGATCATGCCGCCGGGTATCTGATATTGCAGCACATTGGGATCCACGCGGGGGTCGGCATGGTCAAATGCGGCGTATTTCTTGCGTATGGCCTTCAATTCCTCCGCTATGGGGGCCAGCTTGCTTAAATCTATGCCCGTATCGTAGGGTGTGCCCATAAAACCGGCTATCATAGTTTCCTCGCAGGGCTGGGAGGAGGAAAGAGCCAAGGCGGAATTGGCGCAATCCAGTATATCCGCACCTGCCTCCACCGCTTTAAGATAAGCCATGGAAGCCATACCGGAGGTATAATGGCAGTGCAACTGCACCGGCAGGCCCGTCTTTTCCTTTATGGCGCGTACCAGCTCGTAAGCGCCGTAGGGGTATATTATCCCGGCCATATCCTTTATGCAGATGGAATCCGCACCCATATCCCGCAGCTTGGAGCATAGCTCGGCAAAGTGTTCTATGCTGTGTACCGGGCTATTGGTGTAGGATACACAGCCTTGCACATGGGCGCCTTCCTTTTTGGTGGCGGTCATGGCCCGCTCCAGATTGCGCAGGTCGTTAAGGGCGTCGAAGATGCGTATTATATCTATGCCGTTGCCTACCGCCCGCTTAACAAATTCGTCCACCACATCGTCGGCGTAATGGCGGTAGCCCACAAGATTTTGCCCGCGCAGCAGCATTTGCAGCTTTGTTTTGGGCATGGCTTTACGTATCAGGCGCAAACGCTCCCAGGGGTCCTCGTTTAAAAAGCGCATACAACTGTCGAAGGTAGCGCCGCCCCATACCTCCATGGAATAAAAGCCTACTTCATCCATGGCCGGGGCCACGGAAAGGATATCCTCCGTTTTCATCCTTGTGGCCAGCAGGGATTGATGGGCGTCGCGAAAGGTGGTATCGCATATCTTTACTTGATGCGGCATAATAAATCTCCTTTCCCTTTTTTATATATTATGAGCAAATATTTAACGTTTGTTGATATTTGGCATTTACCAATACTTAATATCTATCAATAGTTGACAACATACAAATATGCCTATATGCCGGATTCCACCAGGCCGTGCTTGGTATAAATACTTGCCTTGCCCCGTATTTTTACCGCCGAAACGTGCTGCGTGAACTGTAGCAGCATAACTTCTCCCGCATCCAGCTTTTCGCTGTGGCTAAGGCGTGTGTCCTTGCCCCTGGTAAGCCCGGAGATGGTAACGCCGTTTTCCTCCGCCCGCACTGCTACATATTCCTGGGGCATATAGTGTTCCGGCTGCAACGCGGCGTTTTGTGGTTCTTCCCCGCTCATGGCTTAATCCCCCTCCCGCGTAAATTTACGCAACAAAGCCTCCGATACCTGAGGCGGCACCAGCTCGCTTATATCCCCGCCCAACTGAGCGGCGTTTTTTACCAGGCTGGAGCTTACGAACAGATAGGGGGCCTCGCCCATTAAAAATACCGTATCCACTTTATCGTACAGGTTGCGGTTCATCAAAGCCATTTGCAGCTCTTTTTCAAAATCCAGCACAACGCGGAGGCCGCGAACTATAAAGCCCGCGTTATGCTCTTTGCAATAATCCACCAGCAGGCCGGAAAAAGAATCGACCGAGGCGTTGGGGATACACCGCGTTACCCGGCGCACCAGATCGCAGCGTTCGGCAGTGGAAAACAGGGTGTGCTTATAGTTGTCCTCGGCCACAGCTATAACTATTTCGTCAAACAGCCTGCCGGCCCTAAGAGCTATATCCAGGTGCCCGTTGGTTATGGGGTCGAAGGTCCCTGCATAAACAGCCTTGCTCATCTTCTGCCTCTCTTATATGGTTTACCTGTTTGCGGCGGTTAGGTTAATTGTACAGGGGAATCATCTTTTGGTCAAGGGTTTATATAAATAATGTAATTTATTGAAAAATGCGCCAGCCCTTTTGCATTAACTGTCTGTTGTGTAGCCCTTGTCGGTATCTATAACAATGGTGTTTTGCGCCGCGTCCCAATCTACGCCAAAATTAAAGGCCTGGCCAATATCGCGCAGCTTAAAATAGTTGTTGCCGTCTATGTTGTAAGCGGTAAAGCTTACCTCGTGCCCGTCCAGAAAGATTTTGGCATTTGTGATAGCGGGCATTTTTTCTTCTGTGCCCTTGCCCTGCATCTCGCCGCCCACTTTTGTGTAGGGTCTGCCGCTTTCCAAGGAGATTGCGTTATTAGCGCCATCCCAGCTTATTTCGAACTGTTTTGCCGTACCGGAAAGGGTAATCGCTATGTCGCGCAGTTTAAAGTAGTTGTTGCCCGCTATATTATAGGCGTCGAAGGCCACGGTTTCCCCGTTTACCAGTACGGCGGCAGCTGTTGGTATTGCGCTTAGGTTTGCGGTAGCTATGGGAGACCAGCGTGCCCAAAATTCTTTATTTCCTGTATCCGCAGGCGTTATGGCGCTTATGGGGCCACCGGTAAAATTGGCGTTATTGAACCAGCCCGAAAATTGCAGATCGCCCCATAGCGATGCGGGTGTGGGTAAGGCCGCGCCTGTGCCGGAAACATAGTTTTGAATTGCGCCCTCCGGCAGCAGGCCACCGTTAAGATGGTAGGTGATGGAGCAATAAAACCCGAATGGATTTGTCTCCGCCCCCAAATTTAATTTTGGGTAAAGCCCGCTATCCCAATACCAGGGGCCCGCGCCGCCAAACTTCCAGCCATTGCTTTCATAGGTGGCCTGCGCCTGCAACTCGCCGACGCTCCTTACGCCGCCGTGTATGTCCTCCGGCAGGCTGTTTTTATCATTCTCTCCTACCGTTTTGCCATCCACTGTTGTTGATACACAACGGTAGCAGCCTTCTATGATAGTTTCGGTTTCCCCTTCAGCTTTAGTGATTCCCGGTTCGTCGGATGAGTTATATCCGTACACTTTTGTAGGTTCTAGTTTTTTGCCAAGACCAAAAATATCAGGTGATGGATCCCTATAATATATATAATAGTTTATTTGCCCGCCTACCAGCGCGCCGGTGG
>WRIA01000141.1 GCA_009782975.1 Clostridiales bacterium | reverse complement strand
GGAAACATTATGCAGAGCCTTAAAATCATTATACCATAATTCCACGTTTTGCAGAATAAATTTTTCCATACTATCTTCCTTTTTGATGATTCAAGATATAAAGCGTGTTTTTGTTGTTACGGTTACCGTAAGCGGGTGGTATGATAATGTTTTTAATGGTTCTTCCCCACTACTTTTCTTGTGATATACCCGGAAAGTGCGTTTATGCCTATTACCACCGCCAGCAGCACCACCGCCGTGGCGTAGGCCTGACCGGTATAAAGCCCCTCCCCGGAAAGAGCGTACATATGCAGGGATAAAGTGCGCCCGGAGGAAAACAGCCCCTTGGTCATAATAGCCGTATTGCCAAGGGTAAAGATAAGGGCCGCGGTCTCCCCAACTATGCGGCCTATGGCCAGTATAACTCCGGCCAGTATGCCGGGGGCCGCCGCCGGCAGCACTATACGCATAACGGTGCGCAGTTTACCGGCGCCTAAACCGAAAGCCCCCTCCCGGTAGCTGTCCGGCACGGCTTTAAGGCTTTCCTCTGTAGAGCGCATTACCAGCGGCAGTATCATTATGGCCAGTGTACAACTGCCCGCCAGCAAAGAAAGCCCCCAGCCCAGCCATATCACAAAAAACAGAGAACCGAAAAGCCCGTATATAATGGAGGGGATGCCGGACAAAGTCTCCGCCATCATCCGCACCGGCTTTACCAGGCGGCTGCCCCGCCGCGCGTATTCCACCAGATAGATGGCGGCGAACACGCCTAAGGGCACAGCTATCAAAAGAGAAAGTATCACGATAAATATCGTGGTGACAAGGGCGGGGAACAGCGATACATTTACGCTGTTGTAGCGTAGGGCAAACAGGGAAGGCCGCAGGTAGGGCAGCCCCTTTACCAGTATATGGCCTATAAGGAAGATAAGGACCGTAAAAGTAAGTCCGGCGGAAAGCCAGGTAAG
This sequence comes from Clostridiales bacterium, assembly GCA_009782975.1. The sequence goes on along the minus strand of WRIA01000141.1, from coordinate 2,362 downwards.
CCACCTTAGTATCAAGTCTTTTATCCTTCTCACAGGCTACCCTCCTTCTTTAGCAAAGAGAACAGCATATTTATGATAAGGATAAAGATAAAAAGCACTACCCCGGTTGCTATCAGCGCCTCGCGGTGCAGGCCTTCCGCATAACCCATCTCTATGACCACGTTGGCCGTCAGCGTCCTTGCGCCTTTAAGGAATTCGTTGGGCGCGCGCAGCACCGGCTGATTGCCCGCCACCATCTTTACTGCCATAGTCTCGCCGATGGCGCGGCCTACGCCCAGCACAACAGCGGCCATAACGCCGGATCTGGCAGCGGGCAGCAGCACGCCGAATACCGCCCGTTCGCGGCTGGCGCCTAAGGCTACCGCGCCCTCGTAAAGCTCATCCGGCACGGCGCGCAAGGCGCTTTCAGTTATGCCTATTATGGTGGGCAGTATCATTATGCCCAGCAGCAAAGAAGCTGTAAGCATACTGCTGCCGTTGCCGCCGAACAGGTTGCGCACCAGCGGAACCAGCACTACCATGCCAAAAAAGCCGTAAACCACCGAAGGTATGCCCGCCAAAAGCTCCGTGGCCGGTTTTAAGGACCGGTAAAGGGGCTTGGGGCAGAATTTTGCCATAAATACCGCCGCGAACAGGCCCACCGGCACACCTACCAGTATAGCCCCGGCCGTTACATACAGGCTTCCCGCTATCATGGGCAGAATACCGAAGGAAGGCGGCAGGTCGGTGGGCTTCCAGCTTGTGCCCAGCAAGAAATCCAAAGCGCCTATCCTGCCAATGGCAGGCAAGCCCCCGGCGAACAAAAACAGGCAAATCAGCCCTACCGCCAATATAGCTGTTAGGGCTGATACCGTAAATACTGCGCGCATCAATGCTTCCCTGCGGGAGCGTTTCCCAAGGGTGGCATTTTTAGTTATTACAGACTGCTCCATTTGCTAATACCACCTGTATAGACATCTTTTACCTGCTCCACCGAAATGCCGTTTAGCGGGTTATCCGTATTTACTATCACGGCTATACCGTCTAAAGCTATGGATATTTCGGTAAGCTCGGCAAGTTCGCTATCTTTTAAAGCGCGGCTGGCCATGCCTATATCGAAGGTGCCGTTCATAGTATTGGTCATTCCGGCGCTGGAATCACTTTCCTGTATCTCTATTTCCGCGCCGGAGTTGATGGCCGCGTAAGCTTCCTTAAGCTTTTCCATAACAGGGGTGACCGAGGACGAACCGCCCACCACTATGCGGCCGGAGGGTTTATTGCCGGCATAAGCGGGGGCGTTTTCGTCGATAGCCACATAGTCTTTGCCGATGACTGCCTGTCCTTCCGCGGAAAGGATAAAATCGATAAAGTCCTTAGCCAGCCCGACGGCCTCTCCCTTTACAGCTATATTAAAGGGGCGCTGTATCACATAGGAGCCGTTTTTGATGTTGGCGGCGGTCGCCGTCACGCCGTCGATCTGCAGGGCCTTAACGGTATCGTTCAAGGAACCCAGGGAGATATAGCCGATAGCGTAGGGGTCCCCCGCGATATTGGTCATCATAATGGCGGTTTTGTCCGCGATAACGGCTTCTTCGGTAGTCATATCCTGCTTACCGCCGTCATCGGTTTTCACCTCAACGCCGAAGAGCTCGATAAACGCCCCCCGCGTGCCGCTGCCGTCTTCGCGGGAGACCACGGTGATATCGTGGTTCACACTAAAACCGGTGCTATTACCGGAGCAGGCAGTCAAAGCTAAAAGGGTGATAAAACAGATAATTGCTAACACTGTACTTCTTTTCATACTAACCTCCACAAAATTTAGTTGCGGCAAGCGGCTCAAACGCTGCCATTATCCCAATTGTAAAATATGATTGTAAAGAAGAAATACTCTTAATGTAAATTCTATGTAAAAAAATATTGTGCCACTATGGGCGGATCATCATCCGTGCCAAATCAGACTATTTCTGCAAAACAAGGGTACGACGAGGGACGAAAGCTGAATACCGCCCTGCCTTTGTGAAAACGGCGTGGTATTTTCTCACTCTCCGCTCGAAAATCCCGCACCGTTTTCCCGCCGCTCAAAATTGCGCCATATTTCCAACATGGACACATTTTTCCCGTCGGTCAGACAGAGCGGTATAACACACTACACTTTGCCAAGAACAAAAAAGCCCCCGCCCGTCATAAAGCGGAGGATGAATATTTACTAACGACTAAACTTTTTTGCGGCAAGGACGGCGTTTTCATGGTGGGAGAAGCCGGAACGAGCCACACGCTGAAAGTACATCGCTATTACCGTTGCGTTAATACGAAGAAGAAAAAACTATGCGATAAAAAGGCGGTTAAAAAAGATTGGATTGAAAATCTTGTCGTTGCTGAAACC